>NZ_LAVM01000095.1:0-19825 GCF_001083815.1 Nocardiopsis sp. SBT366
GGGCAGGGGTCGGTGGGGCAGGTGGAGCGTGCGGCCCCGAGGGCACGGACAGGTGGGAGATCTGGGGGCCGGACGGAGGCGCGACGGGCGCCGCCGGGGGCGGCCCGAAGGGCGTCTGCGGTCCGGAGGGTGCGGCGAAAGGTGCCTGCGGCCCTGAGGGCGGCGCCATGGGTGCCTGTGGCCCAGAGGGTTTGGCGAAGGGCGTTTGCGGTCCTGAGGGCGGCACCACGGGCGTCTGCGGACCCGAGGGAGCCGCCGGGGTCCAGGCCCTGGGAGAGACGGGCGGTGTCTGGGGTCCGCTGTGCGCGGGTGGTTCCTGGGGGCCTGTGGGCGCCGGGAGTGGACCAGCGGAGGCGTCCACCGGCGCGGCGAGCATGGAGGGCTGGGCGCCGCTGGGGGCCGCGGCCGGACGTCCGGACCGCGCCTTCTCGAAGGCCGCCGCGAACTCGGCTGGGCTCGCGTGTCGGTCGGCCTGGTCCTTCGCCAGGGCACGGGTGAGGACCCCGCGCAGGGATCGGGACACGTCCTGACGCGGTACCGGCGAGACCTCCTCGCCGAGGACACGCTGGGCGTAGGCCCGGGGGTCGAAGGGGGTGCCGTCCGTGGTGGAGAACGGCGCCCGGCCCGTGAGCATCGTCCAGACCGTCGAGGCGAGCTGGTAGACGTCCGACGCCGCCGTGCGGGGTTCACCGCGCAGCGACTCCGGTGGTGAGTGGAGGAACGACTCCATCTGCGGGGGCGGCGGGGGCAACGCCTCCCCGACCCGGCCGATCGCGCCGAAGCCCGTGAGCACCGGAGTCCGGCCGGCGCGTAGGACGTTGCCAGGGCAGACGTCGTTGTGCAGCAGCCCCCGGCCGTGCAGGGCCCCCAGCGCCCCGGCCACGCTGCGAGCGACCGCCGCCGCCTCCTGGATGGGAGCGGGCCCCTTCCGCGCCAGCATCTCCCCGAAGGAACCGTCGGAGTAGAAGGGCGTGACCACGAAGAACTCGCCGTCCGCCGTGGTTCCGGCGTCCAACAGGGGAACCACACCGGGCACCCCGTCGAGGGTGCGCAGGTGCCCGAGCTCGGTCTGCCCCGCCTCCATCGGCAGGACCTTGAGCACGACCTCGGCGCCGCTGGTCACACGGACCGCACGGAAGATCCGGGCACGGCGTCCCTGACGAAGCTGAGTGGAGGTCTCGTACCCCGGGGCCCA
The DNA here is from genome assembly GCF_001083815.1 of Nocardiopsis sp. SBT366. NCBI lineage: Bacteria > Bacillati > Actinomycetota > Actinomycetes > Streptosporangiales > Nocardiopsidaceae > Nocardiopsis > Nocardiopsis sp. SBT366. The sequence continues at coordinate 1,196 of NZ_LAVM01000095.1, forward strand.
GACGGACATGGGAGATCGCCCCCTTCGTGGTGGAGGCCCGCCCGGTCAGACGGAGCGGGGGATGGCGTGTGCGGTCAGGGACGGTCCGAGGTGGCCGACAGGTCGATGGAGGCGCTTCCGACCTGGCGGTTGGCTCCCCACCCTCGTTCCTCGTTGATCTCCTGCTGGCGGCCGAAGGCCCCCACCAGGGCGATGACCCCACAGATGAGTGCGATGAGGATGGCTCCGCCGATCACGGCCGGCCACACCCGCTGGCGTCGGCGCCAGTAGCGACTGGACCCGTACAACAGCGCGGACCGGAGCTGCCGGTGCCGGAGGGCGTCCGCCTCGAGGACGTACTTCTCCTCGTCGGGCGTGTAGTGGAACGCCTCCGGAAGCTGCGGATCGGGGTCGGTGGAGGGCGGCGAAGGTGGGGAGGACATCGGAACTCAGCCTACTAGAACAGGCCGTCCAGGTACCGGGTGAGCTTGCCGTACTTGTCCGCGGTGTCACTGGTGGCGTCGATCATCTTCGCGAACGCCGAGTTGACCTCGGAGAAGTGGGTGTCGAACTCCTGGGCCTTGGACTGGAACTGCTGACTGCCGGAGCCCTCCCACTGGCTGACCGTGCTTTCGGACTGCTCGTTGATCTGGCTCATGATCGCGGTGAAACGACCAAGGTGCGCCTGCTGGTCGGAGGCCAGCGTCTGGAGACCGCCGACATTTCCGTAGACGTCGAACTGGGAAGCCATGAAAGTGCCTTTCCTGGGGGAACGGGGTAGGGGAGGGAGGGTCAGGCGTTGACCGGGCGGGAGAGGCCGCCGAGATCCTGGCCGGACGCCGAGAAGTCGTCGCTCGCCTCGCTGTCGGTGAGGTTGAACTGCTGCTGGCCCTCGTTCAGCTTGATGCCGTTCTGGTTGCACCAGGACATGAGCTCGTCGAAGCGCTCGGTGAGGCTGTTCCGGGCCTCACGGAAGTCGTGGAGCGCCTGCCCCTGGAGAGAGTCGGCGTCGTTGCTCATGTCGTTGATGAGCTGGTTCATCTGGGTGCGGAGTCCGTCGGACTCCTGACCGAGCTGTTCGCCTCCCTGCGACAGGCTATTGACATTTTCAAGACCGGCGTGCTGGGACATCCGAACCCTTTCAAGGAATCGCTGGTGGGTGAGTTCGTGGGCCTGTTCCCCATGGGCAGGGTGTTCGTCCGCTGCTTCACGAACACGGGAGGTACGGCGCTAGGGAGATTAGTAAGGTTAAGAGCTTTCGGTCAATGTACGCGCGCGTTTCGCGACGAGGCGAATCGGGTGAGCATTCCCTCCCCGCTTCTCGCGAACCCAGGTGTTCGGAGGGGCATCGAAGGCCCCGTAATGGAGCGGCCGCCTGTCACGGAGCCCCGGTGCCGCAGTCGACGTAGTCGACGACGCTCGCCGTGTACTCGTCCTGGGTGTCGAAGGAGTCCTGGTACTCGTCCATGTAGACGTCGACGAAATCCTCACCGGTGACGGTCTCACCGCACCAGGTGACATCGTTCCGGTTCATGGCGCTCCCGAGCGCTCCGTCGACCTTGGCAAGGTGGATGTCGTCGTCCCAGGCGTCCTTGTCCAGCTCGACGGCGTAGCCGTCCTCCTCCTCGACGACGACTCCCCAGTCGAGGAGGTGCTCACGAGTTCCGCCCGTGTTCTCGATGACCTCGGCCGAGCCCTCCTCGCCGAGCATCCGGGCCAGGGTGTGGACCCGTACCTCCCGTTCGATCCACTGCGAGGCCACGTAGTCCTCCGGCAGGCCCGATTCGGGCTCGGGCTCGGGATCGGAGGCGGAACAACCGGACAGCACCAGCCCTGCGGTGAGGGCGAGGGCGGAGAGAGCGGTCGCCCGGTTCGTACGAGTCAAGGGATCCTCCAAGGAGAGTCTGTGGCGGGAGGAGGCGGTCTCGGGGGTCCTCATTCCTCTTCCGGGGGCTCACCGAACTGCTCGAGCTCGCCTCCGAAGTAGTCCCGGGTGGTCCTGTACGCACTGTTGTACTCACCGGTGAAGTCCTCCACCCACTCACGGCCGGGCGCCGTGTGTTCGACGGGTTCGCCCGTGTGCGGGTCGGTGGTGTTCGCGGTGAGGACGGTGGCGTCCATGATCTTTCCGAGGGCGTCGTCCATGCCGGAGAGCTCCCGACCTTCATTGTGCGTCCACGCGCTCGGGTCCTTCTCGAAGTCCAGGGTCACGGATTCGTCGAAGACGAAGTCGTCGGTGATGTCACCGGGCTCCAGCTTCCGCCCGTCCTGCTCGATACTGAGCGCGCCACCGTCCACGAGGGTCCTGAGGTCCGCGCGCCGTGTGTCCTCGTTCAGCACGCCGGGATCGTTCTCGAGGACGAAGTCCAGTGTCTCCACCTGGAAGTTGCGCTCCACGTAGAGTTCGCTGGTGTAGGTGGGGAAACGGGGAGACACGTCGTAGTCGCCGTCGACGATCGCTCCGACGATGCTGTCCTTGCCCAGCTCCATGCCCTTCGACACACCTTGGCCGATGACGGGGATCTTCTCGGAGAGGTTGCCCGCTTCGCTCACCACGAAGTCGGCGATCTGTGTCTCCCGCGCGATCGTCGCGTCCAGGTCGGCGGAGCGGTCCGCCGACTCCAGGTACAGGGCACGTTCCAACAACCCCTGGAGCTGGGCGGAGCCGCGCGCGGAGGTCGCCCCGTCACCGGACTCGAGGTAGGCCACGGCCTCGATCTGCTGGTAGACGTCCACCGAGTTCACGACGCGTCCGGCGGTCTCGTCGTTGCCCATGAGGAGTTGCATGTACTGCGCTCGCTCATCGGGTCCCATACGCACGTAACCGGTGTCGGGGTCGAAGTCACCGATGCCCTTCACCGCGTTGCCGTTGGTGTCCAGGATGTCGCCGTTGGCGAAGCTGTAGATGTGCGCGTCGAAGATGTCGGCCAGGCTGTCCGCGAGCGCACCGTTGAACTGGGTGAAGGAGGCGTCGGAGTACTCGTTGTCCCCTTCGGTGACGCTGACGCCCGTGTTGGTGAGGGCGTCGTGCATCTCGGAGTCGGTGATGGTCTCCATGAACCCGGTGAAGGCGTCGCCCGCGCGCTGGCTCAGTTCCGGGTCCTCGCTGTGGACGTCCTCCGCGAGCCAGTCGGTGAGCTGCCGCGCGGTGTGGCCGTTGTCGTGCCACTCGAAGGTCAGGGTTCCCTCCAGGGCCTGCTTGCGCAGGTCGGCGTCGCCATAGGGGACGCCCGGCTCCTCGTTGAGGTGCTCGCCGGTCAGGATGTAGTAGTTCGAGTCCTTGTTCCGGGAGGCCACGTCGATCATGTGCGAGACCTGCTCGGAGTCGGGCAGGACCCCGCTCGAGTCGTGGACCTCGTCCCCCCAGGCGTCCAGGAAGGCCCCGGTGGCCAGGTGGAGGTTGGTGGACAGGCCGTACCCGGCCTCCAGGTTGTCGTCCGTGTGCTCCATGAACGCGGAGAGCGCCTTCATGTCCATGCCCATGGAGACGGGGGTCGCGGGCATCTTGCCTTCGGCGTCGGGGTTGATCCACGGGCCCTCGACCGCGTACCGGAAGCTCTGGGGCAGGCTGTCGTAGCCGCCGCCGATGCTGGGATCCGAGAGCGCCAGGAGCCCGTCTCCGAGCACTCCGAGGGCCCGCTCGCGCTCCTCGTCGGACATGCCGGACTCGGCCATGAGTTCGGGGTAGACCATGAGGCCGCCGCCGACGCCGTCGCGGAGATAGGGATCCTCCAGCTGCTGGTAGAACTCCTCGAGGAACCCGACCTCGTCGGAGCTGAGCTCCGTTCCGTTCTCCTGGTGCTGCTTGGCGCTCGTCCCGATCATGGCCATCACGAGCATGAGCTCGTGGTACCGGTCGTCGATGGGCCGATCACCGGACCAGTAGGCCGCGAGGTCGTTCGCGTACTCCTCGGCGTTCTCGGGCGTCAGCTCGATGTCATCGCCGATCAGCGACGAGTAGCGCGAGGGATCGAGGCTGAGGAACCCCCAGCTGGCGTTCCCCGCCTCGATGAGCTTCGAGACGTTGTCGGGTGTGGGCCCCTCCTCGAGCATCCTCCGGGCGTCCTCGGCGATCTCCTCCAGCTTGTCCCAGTTGGTCTGTTCTCGGGTGATGAGCCCTTCCTGGACCGTGGAGAGCTCGTTGTACAGATCCCGGCACTTCTTCTCGTCCCCGGCACCCAAATCCGTCCAGAGGAAACCGTCGACCTTGGGGTGGGACTCGGTGATCCGGTGACCCTGGTAGGCGGAGGGGACGGCGCTCTCCTTCTCGCTCTTGCTCGTCTCCCAGGTGGAGATCTGGGCGTCGCGTTCGTCCTTGAAGGCCTTCACGGCGTCCGCCCACATCTCGGCGACCGAGGCCGCGTAGCTCACGGTGACGGCGGCGTCCCTCCACTTCTGGACGTCCTCCTCGGACTGCCCCCGGATGTCCCAGGCGATGATGTCCGTGAATTGCTGCGCGGCCGCGTCGAAGCCACCCCCGAGGTCGTCGGCCCGACCGAGCACGCGGGCGTTGAGGATCTCCAGATCCGAGGCGCACTCGTACATGTTGTCGGGCTGACCGTAGAAGTTACGGGGGTGGAAGATGAGGGAGATGGTGGCCACGGTCATCCTCAGAGGTGGAGATCGAGCGGGTGGTGAGGGGGACGCGGTCTACCGCGTCGCGGGAGTCAGTCGAAGTTGAGGTCGCGGTGGGACGACCAGGGGTGGAAGTCCTCGGAGCTCTCCAGGTCGTTCTTGGCGATCTCGCCCGCTCCCGCCTGGATGTTGTTGGCCAGGGCGAGGCCGTGTTCCTGGAGGTCGATGAGGGCCTGGTCGGCCTCCTCCCGGAACTTGTTGAACCCGGAACGGAGGTCCTCGTGGCCGCAGGCGCTCACGGCGTCACCCATGAGGGTGTCGAAGGCGTCGGCCAGCCCGGCCATCGCGGCGGCGAGGGTCTCCGCGTACTCGCCACCCTCCATCGCTTCGATCGGATTGGCGCCCGATTCGGTCATGGGAGCACTCCTTTCGGAAGAGGACGGGCGCCGGCACGATGAACCGGCTTCCGCTTTCTCCGCTGAGGGGGAGATGAGATCAGGGTCGACTGGTGCGACGACGGTGAGGCAGCGAGGGTTTCATGCCAAAGGGAACAAATAGGTAACGAGACTCTCCGTTCGCCGAGGTGGGACCGGGTGCCGCAGGCGGTGCGGGCGCACGGATCCCGGCCGCGCCCCCGCGCCGAGGCCGCTACGGAACCGCGCCCACAAGGCGGCGCGCGCCACCCGAGACCTTCTCCTGCACCACCAGCGCGCCCGGGGCGACGGTCATGTCGGGCGGGCTGGGGAGCGAAGAGCGCTGAGCTTCGCTCCCGTCCTGAACGTAGTCGCGTTCGACCCGGACACCGAGGTCGACGACACGGGACTCGCCGACCTCATCGATCACCAGTCGTGCCTCATCCCAGGCGGCTTCTTCGGGGTCCAAGGAAGTGTTGGTCTGGTTCACGTCGAGCCACACGATCGCGCCTTCAAGGGGCAGGACGAACACGCTTCCGATGCGTCTCGCGGAGCCGGGAGTACGGAACGTCGTATGGGTGTCCCCTGAGAAGTCGGTGTATGAGTACTCGAACTCGTCATCATCCGCCAGCCACTCCTCGGTCACTACGGAGTTCTCCAGAGCACCGATGACATCGCCCTCCCGCTCTGAGAAGAAACTTTTCTCGGTCAGGCGTTCCCCGGAGGCAGGGTCGAGTATCCACTCGTCCACGCCGCGAGCCTCCGCGATCACCGCACCTGAAGTCAGCTGAACACCCAGCCTGATGGGGTGGAGATCGATGGGAGCGTCCATGTCGAGTTCGTGGCGCCAGAGCTCCTCACCCGAGTCGGCGTCCAGTCCCAGGAGAACAACCGTGTGCTCCTGCTTTTCCGAGGTTTCGGGAAGAGAATCGATGTCCTCATCCATGAAGTTGCCCGAAAGGATGATCGTGTCGCCCGAGGCAACCACTCCCTTGGGGTGGAAGTCCCGTCCCGCCTGACCTTCTCCTTGGAGGTCGGTGAGGCTCCATGACTCGTCCCCGGTCTCCAGGTCGAGTGAATACACACCAGTCCTCTGGTCGTCCAACTTGCGATAGACGATTCGGGACGAGTCGGAGAGTAGACCCAGGTGCTCAGGCATGGGGGACAGCGTCGTGACGTTCCCGGGTAGGGCCGCCCCAGCGGTGAAGTCCTCAGTGTGAGAACCGAGTTCCTCGCCCGTGTCGGAGTCGAGGAGCACGACCTCGTGCGGTGCCACTGCGGCTTCGTCTTCCACATCGACGGGGTAGGCGAGCGCTACGCGTTCTCCACTCGTCGTGACGTTGGCGTCCGTCACCGCCTCGCCCACGCGGCGGTATCGCCAGAGTTCCTCTCCTGTGTCGCCCTGCAAGGCGACGACCCCGTCCGAGACGGTCACGACCACGCCGAAGGGGAAGGGACGCACGTCGACGATGTCGGTTTCCTCGGGGGCCTCCCAGTCCCACCCCACGGAGGTCAGGTTCTGTGGAATCTCCAGCGGTTCAGCGGATCCCTGGTACACCACATGGTCGATCTCGCTCTCCTGCAAGGCCCCGGGCATCAGGGAACACGACGAGAGCAGTGGCAGCAGCACCACCAGGGACCGGGGTCTGGTTCTCAGGATCCCTCCTCAAGGATCAAAGCGAGCAAGCGGTCAGCACGTACCGTGGAGGGCTGCTCCTATGATCCCTGGCGTTGGAGGCGGGTCGAACAGTAGTGCTGCTCGGTGCCGAGACACCCGTGACCGAATGTGGCCACTTGAGAATGGCTTGACCAGCAACCCGGCCGATCGCCTCAGGGCGTTGATGGATATAGTGATCCTACTTCCCGTAGTGCTAACGACACGTCTGCGGTGCTCGTGAACTCTCCCATTCTTAAGCGCGAATAGAAAGGTGATTAGTATGCCCAATGAGGCTGGAGGAAATCCCATTGAGGGGTATCAGGGTGGGGAGTTGGCGGGTGCTCTGGCCGAGTCAATGGCAGGGCTGGCCGACATGTTCGATCTCATTATGGAAGACGCGGAGACCGTCGCGCAGAGAGACGAGGTCTCGTCAGCGCTAGCGACGTATAGGGATGAGTACCGTCAGGTCATCATTGACGCCCAAGAGCACGGGCTGCAGCTGGCTGAAAACATCCAAGCTGGCGCCAGGGAGATCGCGGAAAACGACTGGGAATCCTCTAATGACTTTAAAACCCCTTGGGATCTTGGTGTTGATCTACAGGTCAATTTCTGAGGATCAAATTGTTCGATCACTGAATCCATAATTACCCCTTGGCTGTAGAGAGTTTTCATGGCGAAATTCGATATCCATTTTCAGGCTCGAATCACAAACGCAAATCCGGATACGATCAGAACCAGAACGGAAGAACTAGACGCTTTGCAGGCAAGGCTCCTGGGGCGAGCCGACGACCTGGGATCAACGTTCTATGACACGGCCACGGAGTTCACGGAACTCATGGCCTGGGGTATCGGATCACAGACCAGAGAGGAACTTCAAGTTTGGCAGAACGCGGGCTCCGCAATAGCTTACGCCTCTTCCATGATGGAGCTATGGGCGCAGTATGTGGAGGACTTCAAGGCCGAACGCGAATCCCAGACGTCAGAGTGGTTTGATTTCAGGGAGGCGAAGAAGGCGGAGATTCCGGACGAATACCAGGGTGAGACCATCACTGCATCCTATCCTGCGCAAAAGGGTTTTGGCCTGGTAGGTCCGGAAAATAAATGTCGTTCGATCTACGGAGAGCTCACGACGAAGCACGGGGAGCTCGAGGAGCGTGAACGAGCCAACTATCAAGAATTCGAAGACAATGCTGGAGATGTGGCGAAAATGTTGGGGCAAGGCCCCACGAAGGAGAACATTCAAGCCCTGATCGATTCGGGGATCAATTCTTGGGCCTTTTATAACATCGATCCGAGCAACTATACCATGATGGTCGATGGTCGGGAGCTTACGGAGGAGAATGCAGAAGAGCTGGCGGAGGACCTTGGAGAATACTGGTCGGGCGAAAAAGCCATCGATGAAAACTATCACGAACTCATGCTTCTGCTCAGCATGATCACCACTAATGCGCTGCAAGCGCAACAGGGAGGAACCGGATATCGGGACGAGGAGATGGACTTTCTCGAAGCCTTTTATGGGGCATTGGAGGAAGAAGGTCCGGGAGGTCGTGGAGTCATCGGTCTACCGAATATTATGGAAGACGGTGATATGAGTGAGGAAGAGAGAGAACATGCGCTTGGCGCAATTGGTGAAGGAATCCTGGCTCTGTCCGATCAGCGCCTAGGAGGTGGATATGACAACGTTCCTGAAAGTGTTCGCAATGCGATAGACATCCCCTTCGGCTATGGAGATGGCGGGTCTGGTGACCCATTGGCAAGCCAAGAAGTCGATGCACTGACAATGTCTGACTTGTCAGAACTCTTCGCCCACACTTCGAATGACTTCGAGGGTGGATACGGGCTCTCGACCAACCTCGCCCTATCTCTGGGTACTTTCACGGAGCACTGGGGTAATGAGTCTGATCACTGGGTTTCCTCAGAGGAATTGGCGGCACTGACCGATGTCGCTTCGCGTAACAAGGACGCGAATTCCTTTGTGCTCACAGGTGAGCATGTGGGTGAAGCAAAGGAATCTGATATCGACTATCGGGAAGACTTCCGAACGACTGCGATCGAAGGATTGTTCACCTACGAGTGGCATGATGAGGGTGAAAGTGTTCGTCAGATGACTGACTGGCTGGCCGAGGATTTGCACAGTGAGGACCCAGATGATCGGAGTCGTGCCCAGGAAGCGTTCCCAGGTTTCATGGAGACGATTACCGACCCCGACATGCATAAAGCTCTAACGAGGACGGGAACGAGTCTGGAGGAAGATGGCAACAATTACACCAATGCCTCCTTCTCTCAGTACAATATCGATCTAGCGAACAGTTTCGCTGATATTTTTGATGCGCACATATTCAGTTTCAGTTCCGGTGATGTGATCGACGAAAATGGGAACCCAACTACTGGCGTTGGCGAATACGATCCAGAAAGAGATTTCGTCGAACTTGGATCTCAGGAGCGAGCTAATTTCATGCAGTACCTTGTTGGAAACGATCAGACTGCGGCGCATGTACTTGAATCTGTCGATCTATACCAGCAAATCGAGCTGATCTCTTACATGGAAGGAGAATCGGGCGGTGCAACCTCCGCGCGAGAGGCTGGAACCCTTCAGGGCATCCTGAATCAGTCTCTTACTATGGAGTCTGATGACCGTTACGATGACATCAAGGAGAGAATCGATCTTCACGAGAAGGTGCTCACCTTTGCGCTCTCTGAGACGGGCGACCAGACGAAGAAGATCCCGGTTATCGGAACGGCACTTTCGAAGGGCTTGGGGCTAACTTCAGATTCCCTGGTTAGTTCGTTGATCGATGGGGATGTCGATGTATCTCCACGTCTACCTTCCTACACCAATAGTGAGGACCTCGAACGAAATATTCAACTTGGCGTGCTCGATTACATGACAAGCAATCAAAATATTGAGAACCTGAACGAGGTTCACCGGTCTGCCGCTTTTGGCGGGCTAGTCGATGGGGGTGCCATCTCTGTTGAGAGAGATGGAGAACCGCTTAGTGCGGAAGAGGTTTCAAGTGAAGATTTTGCTTTCGATTCGGATGTGACTGTCATGGTGCAGACGGACAAGGAAAAATGGAACGAGGACTATCGGAAAAATGACCCCCTGAATCAAATGGACGACAGCTTGAGAGATATTCTGAATGAGAACATTCCCTTTAATTTCGGGGACGGTGAGGAATATAGTTCAAGTACTGTGGTGGGTGAGTACAAGCGAGCCTTCGAAGAAAGGCAGAGCCTGGTGGAGGATGCCTTTGATGCATCGGGGGTCAAGGGGAGCTGATTTCGGGTGTTATCGGTGGCAAATTTTCGGTGGTGTATATTTTGATATCGTTCGCAAGACTGTTCTCCTTGCTGGCCCTTGTTGTTCTCGTTCTTGTTTCTGGATGTTCGACTGAAAAAACTCCGGATCCGGAAGTCGAGGCCGATCCTCGTCTCGATAGTGAGTGGATCGGTCGACATGCTCGGGTTCGCGTACTAGACCGGATGTTCCTGGAAGAGGATCCTGTCGATGTATTTGAGCGTCTGTCTGAAGACGACCAGGAGTCCCTCATCACAGCGGGGATCGTCGTCCGTGCGGAGGGGGTCTACGAGGTGGAGACCGATCCCGGACACTGGGACGACAGCGCCATTCGCCAGTCGGGGCAGGTGGACGGATCCCTCATGCTTCTGATGCGTCGCAATGACATCACATGGTGCGGTGATTCCTACAGGGCTGGTGAGCCCGTCATCGATTACGTCAACCGTGTCAACGACGCCTTTGATTCACCGGAGGAGTACTACGAGAGTATGGATGATTTCGTCGACTGTGGTGATGGTGGAGTCTGAGCCCTCCAGTGTGATGATCGGTGCCGAGGCTTCCTATCGAGGCGGCTCTGGTGAGCCGGTGAAATGGCTTGGGGATCACTCCCCGAGACTCTCCAGGGCCTTACGCAGATTCACGGGTGCGAGGCCGGAGTAGTACGTCAATCCGTCGTGCGGGGTGAGGAGTCGTTCCTCCCCTGGTCGGACAGGAAGAGGTCGTTGCTCAGATCGAGCAGGGGTCGAACGGTCTGGCGCAGCACGTGGGACTCACGATGTCCCTGGAGCCCATCACGAACACCTCCACGGGGTCGGACGGGCCCTCGGAGGGGCTGGAGACGTACTCCTCCAAGGTGGGCGACTCCAGCCGTGGGGGAGCGCGGAGCCGCAGTGACGGACGTCCACGTTCGGTGAGCGATGCCGAGGTCCCCATTGACGGCGCGAGCGACCGGTGCGTGGTCGATGCGTCGACGCGGCTCGTCGCCGATCAGTAGCAGTTCGGGTGCGGTGCCGTTGGTGGCGGTGAACTTCAGCTCCCACTCGACGCTGTCGCCGGAGAGCGCGGCCAGGTGGGCTTCGCCGGTGCCGTCGCAGACGACCGACAGGTGCGTGTTGTCGTCGTCTGCGGCCGGGCTGATATCACTGACCGGAGACTCGGCGTCGGCGCACCAGGAGCGCGGATCGACCTCCCAGACCCGCCGCTCTTCCGACCCTGCCCCTGGACGGTTCCCTCGACAAGGACACGGGTGTTGGCGTATCCCAGGCCCACGGCGACGGAGGTGTCAGGAGACAGGAAGTCGTCTGGCTGCTCGCCGGTGTCGACGTCCAGGACGCCCCTGCAGGATTCCCGCCCCCTCCGGGCGGGCACCGGGTAGGTGACCATCACCGCGACGCGCTCGGGTGTGACATCCACATCCGGCTCGGTGCCAGGTACCTGGTGGCTCCAGAGCGGGTGCCGTCGGGAATGTTGGATCGCCGCGACTCCACCGGGAACCGAGGCCAGCGCATGGCCCTTGGTATGGAGCAGGTCGGTCGCTCGTAGTCCGGGGTCCGCCAAAAGGTCCTCGAACTCAGAGGTCTGGTCCAGCGTGCCAGGAGGGTGGATTACGAGTTCCCGTGGTGACCCGTTCGACATCGGGGGACTCCGGGTGGGGCCACGACACGGGGACGGTCACAAGGAGGACGAGACCTGCGGCGCCCGCGGCGATCGGGGTGGCGCCGTGAGCGGAGCGGCGCCGCGGTTCTCCCACGGCACCGCCCCGACTCCTTACGCGGGGGGTTCGCTCCAGCCGACCTGGACCAGGTCGGGGCGCTTGCCGCGCAGGGCCAGCTGTGCCCGGCCCTGTGGCAGCTGCTTGGAGGCCGCGCCGTTGGCCAGGCGCCCCTCCATGCGGTCACCGGAGAACAGCACACCCGGGGTGGCCATGTCGCTCAGCGACTGGAGCACCGGCTCGAACATGGCCCGCGCCGTACCGCCGGTACGGCGGGCGGCGATGACGTGCAGGCCCAGGTCCGCGCCCTGGGGGATGAACTTCGCCAGGGACGCCAACGGGTTGCTGCGCGATGCGAGCATGTCCATGTCGTCCACGACGATGTACAGGTCCAGCCCCTTCCACCAGCTGCGTTCCCGCAACTGCTTGGGGGTCACGTCCGGACCCGGCAGGCGCTGCTGGAGTGAACCGGCGAGGTTGTCCGCGACCGCCTTGGTCTGCTCCGCCGTCGTGCAGTAGGCCAACAGGTGGTCCTCCGGCACCAGCTCCAGGTGGGAGCGGCGGAAGTCGACCATCACGATGCCCAGCTCCTTCGCCGGGCGCTTCACGATCTGCTTGACCAGTCCACGGATGAGCGTCGACTTGCCGGTCTGCGGGTCTCCGAAGACCAGCAGGTGCGGGTCCCGGTCCAGGTTCGTGATGGCCGGTGCCAACGAGCTCTCGGCCATGCCCAGCACGAGCTCACGGGACCTGGTGCGGCCCGTCTTGCGGCCCTTGAGCAGGTCGTCCAGCTCCACGCGGGCGGGCAGCGTCCGTACGCCCTGGACCGCGTCCTGCGGCCAGCGTTCCCTGACCCGCTTGATGAGGTCCTGGATGCCGTCGGTCAGGTCCTCGTCGCCCGGGACCCCGTCGACACGGGGCAGGGCCACCTGGGCGTGGTACTCCTCAGAGGTGAGACCACGGCCCGGGGAGTCCTTCGGGATGTCCTCCGCGATCTTGCGCCCGATCCCCGAGTCCATGGGGTCGCTGAGGCGCAGCTCGAACCGTCCACCGAAGAGCGCCTGCAACCGTGACCGGACCTGGGACGATGCCGCGCCCGTCAGGATCGTGTGCACGCCCAGTGAGGGGCCTCGCGTCGCGATGTCCATCAGGAAGTCGTCGGCCGCGTCGAAGGAGTCGCGGACCGCGGACCACCCGTCGATCATCAGGAACAGGTCGCCCACGACGTTGGAGGGCACCTTGCCCTCGGCGCGGGCCTGGCGCAGGGCGGCCGGGGAGTCGAGCTTGTGCTTGCGGAAGACGCGTTGGCGACGGTCCAGGTGCCCGGAGACGTCCGTGAGAATGCGCTGCACCCTTTCCGGGTCGGACCTGCCCGCCACACCCGCCACGTGGGGGAGTTCGTCCATCGTCTGGAGCGCCCCGCCACCGAAATCGATCGCGTAGACGGCCACGCGACCGGGAGGGTAGCGCCACGCCAGGCTCGTGATGATCGTCCTCAGCATGGTGGACTTGCCCGACTGCGGTCCGCCCAGGACGACGATGTTCCCCTCGCCGCCGGTGAAGTCGAGTTCCGCGGGGACCACGCGCTGTTCCCGCGGGATGTCGGTCAGACCGAAGACCGCCTTGGCCTCGGCCGGGTCGGGTTCGGTGCCCGCACCCTCGAGGTCGGCCCCCTCGCCCAGGTCGGTCAGAACGCTGTCGAAGGTCAGCATCTCCGGCATCGGCGGAAGCCAGACGGGGCGGACCGGGTCGGCCCCCGAGGCCACCAGCCGGTCGACGGTCACCTGGAGGGTGGTCCGCTTCTCCTGCTTGGGTTTGTCCTCCGACTTGGCCTTGATGGAGTCCACCAGGGACTCGACCAGAGAACCGGCCCCGGTCACCTTGTTCAGCCCGTTGTAGGAGAGCAACGGCAGGACCGGGTCGTGCTCGGTCTTCTCCTCCTTGACCGGCGGCTTGTAGGGCTGGGAGACCATGGCGGCCTTGAACCGTTCGAAGACGGACGTGTCGACCTTCAGATATCCCGAGCCCGGTTCCGGCGGGAGGTGGTAGGCGTCTCCGACACCGATCGCCTCACGGCTCTCCGCCTCGGAGAAGGTCCGAAGCCCGACCCGGTAGGACAGGTGGGACTCCAGGCCCTTGATCTTGCCCGACTCCAGGCGCTGGGTGGCGAGCAGCAGGTGCACGCCGATGGACCGGCCGATGCGGCCGATCGCCACGAACAGCTCTGCGAAGTCCGGGTGTGCGGTGAGCAGCTCGGAGAACTCGTCGATGATGATGAGCAGGTGCGGCAGCGGCTCCAGTGCGGGGTTGCTCTCCCGAGCCGCCTCGTAGGCGTGCAGGTTGGGCAGGTTGCCCGCGTTCTTGAGGATCTGCTGGCGGCGCAGCAGCTCACCGAAGGTGGCCTCCCGGAACCGGACCACCAGGCCGTCGTCGTCGGCGAGGTTGGTGATCAGCCCGGCGCTGTGCGGTAGGCGATCGGTGTCGGCGAAGGTCGCGCCACCCTTGAAGTCCACCAGCAGCAGGGCCAGGTTCTCCGGTGAGTGGTTGATGACCAGGGACGCCACCATGGTGCGCAGCATCTCCGACTTTCCGGAGCCCGTGGCACCGACGACCAGACCGTGCGGCCCCATGCCTCCGAACGCCGACTCCTTCAGGTCCAGCAGGACCGTGTTCCCTCCAGGGCCCACACCGATGGGTACACGCAGGTAGTCTCCGGTGCTCCTCTTGCGCCAGGTCCGGCGGGTGTCCAGTTCGGCGACGTCGGACACTCCGAGGATCTCGGGAAGCCCGACCGTCTCGTGCATGGCGTCGTCGCCGTCGGTCACCGCGATGCCAAAGGGGGCGAGCACACGGGCCAGGGTCGTCAGCCTGGCTATGTCGTACCGGTCACCCCTGCCCTCCAGGGGAACGTGCGTCGGGTCCTCGGCAGTCCTGGTGCCCTCGGTGTCCTCGCGGAGGTTGCCGTCAGCCTCGACTCGCAGGCGGAGTTCCACCGCTTCGGGCTCCTCGCGTCGATCCGACACGAGGGTGATGACGTGGATGCCGAGGTCGGCCAGGTTGGTGACGGGTGGTTCCGCGTGGAGACCGGACAGGGTGGACTGGTACTCACCGTCCAGAACGACCACGAGTCGTTGGGTCCCCGGGCCCGGGGGCTTGCCGCGGCGTCGTTGCAGGTCGACGGTGCGGCGCTCGATCTCATCCGAGAGCAGTTCCGCGATCTGCACGGTGTTCCGCGCGACGAACCGGGCGGGCATCGGCCCGTCCATGGCGTCGTCGAAGGTGTTGTGGGGCAGCCACTTCAGCCACTCCCACTGCGCTCGGAGCTTCTGGTCCCGGACCACTCCGATACGTAGGTCGTGCGGGGAATGGAAGACCGACATCTGGGCGATCATCGCCCGCACGAGCCCGCGTCCGGCCGCCCGGTCTCCGTTGATCGAGATCACGCCGTACTTGTGGAGGGGCACGACCAGCGGCATCTCGGGAACGTCACCGTAGAGCTCGATGAGCTGGTCAGCGGCACCCTGGCAGACGGGATCGTAGACGATCAGGGGCGAGGAGGTGTCCACCTTCAGCTTGAGCCGCCGGGCGAGCGGGCGGACCCCCGACCCGACGCGCACGTCGAGGAAGTCGGGGTCGGACGCTCTGCGTTCCCATCTCCGTGCCCGGGACCGCGCCGGTTCCGTGAGAAGGTCGGGTGTCGGGTGCCGGAAGGCGTTGTCGGAACGCTGGGTGGCGGCGACATCCCGTACGATCTCGCGCAGTTGGTCGAGGTAGTCGACGTAGCGTTCCCGCTGTTCCCGAATACGTTTACGAGGGCCGTTGTGCTGGGCGACGAACATGATGATTCCGACGATCACGCTCGCGATCATGATCATCACGCCCGCCACCATCATCAACGGGCGATGACCCATGGTGATGGACATCAGGAGGGAGCCGGAACCGGTGATGATGGGCATGATGATCATCGCGCCCGAGCTGCCGGCCGGGGCGTTCTCCGGCATCTGTGGCGGAGTCGCGATGACCAGGGGAGAGTTCCCGGGAGCCGGCGGGGTGTTGCGAGCGGGCCGGGGAACAGGTCTCGTCGCCACGGGGGTCCCTTCTCCGTCCACCTGTGAGGTCTCGTGTCTGGGTGACTACGCTATAGATGATCTCGTGAACAACGCGAATCACCTAATTCGTGTCTGGCACAGCCCTTAGCCATGGAAAAAAGCACACACTTTGACAAAGAGGGTCTCAGGTGAGCGGATACTGCAGGGTCACGATCACCGGACCCCAGAACTGGGCCGATCTGGCGCTACCGGGGAGCGTGCCCGTCGCCACGCTCATGCCGCGCATCATCGAGGTGTGCGCACCCGAGGATGAGCCTTCCGATCCCGCCTCCTGGTCCCTCACCACGGTTGACGGAAACCTGGTGCAACCCGGCGAACCGCTGGAGGGCGCGGGCGTGTACGACGGGGACGTGCTGCTCCTCGACCGCGTGGTGGCTCCGAGCCGCCCGGCGCACGTCGACGACGTACGCGGGGCTGTCGAGGACAGCGTGGACGAGACCGCGTGGATCTGGAACTCGACGACGACGTTGTCGTTCGGTCTGCTCGTGGGCGGCATCGGCCCGCTGCTGATGCTGTTCCTCATGATGTGGCTGCGCCCCTCGGCGGGCTATCTGGGGGTGGCGGCCTTCGGCACGCTCCTCACCATCGGGACGATGCTGCTGGCCGCTCGCCGTCCGCTGCCCGTCGTCGCCAACGTCCTCTTCGCGACGACCTGCGTGTGGGGAGCCGCCACGGCGGTCCTCGTCGCACAACTGGTGGTCAGCGCGTCGCCGCTGACGATGGCGGGGATCACGCTGTCCGGTGGCCTGCTCGTGGCGTTGATCGGCTGGTCACTGCACGAGACCGGGCTCTCCTACATCGCAGGGCTCACGGTGGTGGTCCTCGCCGCCGGTGTGCTGGTGGTGGTCGGTATCTTCGTGGATCCGACACAGGGGGTGCGAGCGATGGGCATCGCCCTGACCCTGTGCGTGGGCGCCCTGCCGCGTGTGGCGATGGTGATGGGTGGCCTCTCCGGGCTCGACTACGAGGTCGGGCGGTCGGGCCAGGTGGCCACGGAACGCTTCGAGGAGACCTTCACCAACAGCGACCGCCTGCTGCTGGGGATCGTCATGGGCACCGCCGTCGCGGGCGGCGCCGTCACCGTCCTGCTCGCCTACTTCGGTTCGAGCATCCCGGACCTGGCGTTGTGCGGTCTCCTCGGCCTGCTGCTCGTGATGCGCTCCCGCCTGTTCGACCGCATCCGGCACGTGCTGCCGCTGCGGTTGGCCGGAGTCGTCGGCCTCGGCGCGGCGGGGGTCGCGGTGGTCACGCAGTATCCCGTGTTCGGCCCCTGGTTGCCGGTGGCCGTGCTCCTCGGGGGCATCCTCCTCAGCGTCCTGAGCTGGGTGAAGCTGAACGACGTTCCCAGGGCCTCGCTCAGGAGGGTCCTCAACTGGACCGAGATCCTCGTCATCATGGCGATGTGCGTGATGTTCGCCTGGGGAATGGGCCTGTTCGAGTTCGTGGCCGCGATGACCGGAGCCAACTGATTCGGACCGGGCAAGCCGGGTTCGAAGCACGCACCCAGCGACCTGATCAGGATCGAATGCGGCGCGATGACATGAACAGTTCTCGGATGTCGGGGGACGGCACGCGTCGGGTACTCGGAGTTCTGGGAACTGGATCGGCTCCTGTGTTGACCTCCTGCACCGCGGGCACCTCGGAGGATGGCGGGGTGCCCACGCCCCTGAGGCGTTCTCGGAGCGGGGGTTGCGTATCGCTGAGGAGCTCCTCGCGTCGGTCGGGTGACTCCGGCTCCTGCCGGGGCGGTTCTACTCCGGGTACTCGTGCAGGACCTCGAAGGTCTCGGCGTCCACGATCAGGAGGCGCATCCGCTCGGAGGCCGGGGTGGTGGTCGCGATGACCGTCCCCTCCGGGTGGAAGTCCAGTTGGGAGTAGAGCGGCACCCCGTCCTCGGTCAGCAGGTCTCCGGTGGCGGTGTCCCACACCCGGCCTCCCCTGACCGCGGCGCCGTCGTCGCCGCTGGCGACCAGGCGGGTCCCGTCCGGGGAGAAGTGGAGCTCGAACAGCGGGTGGCCGTTGGTCGGGGGAACCTCCAGGGGCGTGGTCTCGCCGGTGTCGAGGTCGTGGAGGATGTTGTCCTCGGGGCTGGTGGAGACGGCCAGCAAGGAGGGGTCCGTGGGGTGGAAGGCCAGGTGTTTCAGGTGGTGCCCCACGTCGTCGCTGAGGGGCACCGCGGGGAAGTCCCCGTTGGGCAACTCCAGGACGGGCTCCTGTGCGGCCAGGTCCCACACGGCCGAGGCCCCCGTGCCCGAGTAGTCGCTGACGACGAGGAGTGAGGCGTCCGCGTTGAGGTGCAGGTCGCGGGCGTAGGAGTCCGTCTCGATCTCGAACTCCACCTCCTCGGTCTCCAGGTTCCACACCTGGACGAGGGGCTGGTCCAAACCGTCGTCGACCGCGCTGTCGCTCGAGGCGTTGACCGCGACCGCCAGGTGGGTGCCGTCGGGGCTGGGAACCGTCCGACCCCAGTCCAGGAGATCGGGATCCTCGAGGTAGCGCGGCTCCTCCTCACCGGGTTCCCAGAGCAGCACGGCATCGGCGAACGAGCCGACGACGGTGCCGTCGGCGCCGACCGTCAGGTGGCTGGGGCGCTGCTCGAAACGGCGGAGTTCCTCGCCGGTGCGCCAGTCGATCTCGACCAGGTGGTCCTGGCCGGAGACGTGGAGGCTCTCGCCGTCGGGAGCGAAGCCGATCCCCAGGAGACGGGAACCGAGGACATCGGACGGCACCGGCTCCTCCCCGGGGTCTGATACCCCCGCGACGTCGTCACCGGACCGGGTGGTCAGGAGAGC
Source organism: Nocardiopsis sp. SBT366 (assembly GCF_001083815.1). NCBI lineage: Bacteria > Bacillati > Actinomycetota > Actinomycetes > Streptosporangiales > Nocardiopsidaceae > Nocardiopsis > Nocardiopsis sp. SBT366. The sequence continues at coordinate 19,730 of NZ_LAVM01000095.1, forward strand.
GATGGTCCCGGCGGCCACCACGACGGCCAGAGCGGCTGCCCCGACGAAGAGGGCGGTGCGGGCCAGGCCACCAGGGGGCGGACCGTCCGGGGACGG
>NZ_LAVM01000096.1:0-19535 GCF_001083815.1 Nocardiopsis sp. SBT366
GGCCCACCCACCCGACGGTCGACCGGCTCGCGCACGCCCTCACGACCCAGCTCGCCGAGGCCGAGCGCCGGGCCACCGAGGCCCGCACGGAGCGCACGGAGATCGAGAACGAGGTCACCGACCTGGCCGACACCTCCCTGCCGTTCATCCTGCACCGCGTCCGCCAGGACCGCACCATCGCCGAGGAGGTCCTCGCCCAGGAGCTCCGGGAGGTCCACCCGACCGTGGCCCACCTGCGCACCCGGGTGATCGAGGAGCTGGTGACCGCCGAACGCCGCAGCGCCACCGCGCTGATCTCGGCGGCCAACATCGGCGGGCGCGTCCAGGCGCACCTCACCACCCTGCTCGCCCAGCTCCGCGACCTGGAGTTCCGCTACGGGGACCGCTCGGACGTCTTCAACGACCTCCTGCTGGTCGACCACAACGTCTCCCGTACCGGCCGCCTCGCGGACGCGTTCGTCACCCTCGCCCGAGGCCGCTCCGGGCGTCGCTGGAACCGCCCCATCGGCATGGAGAGCATCCTGCGCGGCGCCCAGGGCCGCATCACCGCCTACCGCCGGGTCCGCCTGCACTACACCCACCGTTCGGCGGTGGTCGGATACGCGGCGGAGGGGGTCATCCAGGTGCTCGCCGAACTCATGGACAACGCGGCCAACTTCTCCGCGAACGGCACCGACGTCAACGTCTACGCCCAGGAGGAGGACAGCGGGGTCACCGTCACCGTCGAGGACAGCGGCAGGGGCCTGCGCCAGCGGGAGCGCCGGGCGGCGGAGAACTACATCGACGAACCCCGCACTCTGGCCACGCTCCCGGGCCTGCGCATGGGGCTGGCCGTGGTGGGCGCCCTGGCGGACAAGTACGACCTCCAGGTGAGCTTCCGGCCCTCCGCGCGGGGCGGTACCGGGGTGGTCGTGCTCATCCCGCCCCACCTCATCACCGCGTACGAGATGCCGCTGCCTCCCCGACTCCAGAAAGAGAGGGACGACGAGCTCGCGAGGGAGGCGGAGCTCGCGAGGGAGGCAGAGCAGGCGGTGCGGGCCGCCGCGATCCGGACGCCCGGCACCGGCGCCCCTGCCGTCGACGCGTCCGTACTCGACCAGGAGCCCCGACCTCCGGCACCGCCCGCGTTCACCACCGGGGACCCCGTCCCGGGTGACCCGGGCGTCGACGTCCTGGCCGGGGACACCCCCGCCACCGGCACTCCCTCGCCTGGGATCCCGGAGGCCTGCACTCCCTCGTCCGGAATCCCGGTGGCCGGTGCGCCCTCCGCCTCCTCCGGACCATGGACCCGGGCCGAACCCACCCCCTCCCGCCCGCCGCTGGCCCGGCGGGACGGCGGCCGCCGCGCCGCGGTCGACCCCCTCGCCGACGAGCCCGCCACCGGGACCGTGCGGGGCACCGGGCCCGCCACCCGGTCCGACAAGGACGCCAAGCCCGAGCCGGTCTTCGACCTGCCGCAGCGGTTCCGGGGCCTCACCCTGGCCCAGGCGGTGCGGGAGAACCCGGAACAGCTCTTTCCCTCCATGCGCCGGGACTTCGACCCCGACACGCGCAGGGAGCTCCCCAGCCGACTGGCCGCCTTCCGCGACGACGAGGACGACGACCAGGTGAACGGACCGGGCACCCTCTGGGAGGACGGTCGGTGACCACCGCCTCCGCCCCGCACCACGACACACCCGATGAAGAGGAACGGAGGGAGGGGCACCCGGCGCCGCGGCCGGGCGACCGCCCCACTACCCCCATGACGACCACGGACGCCAGTCTCGACTGGCTGCTGGAGGACCTGCGACACAGGACACCGGGCATCCGCCACGTCCTGGTGCTGTCCAGGGACGGCCTCAAGATGTGCCACACCCGGGAACTGGACGTGGACCGCGCCGACCAGCTCGCCGCCATCTCCGCCGGCGTCCAGAGCCTGTCCCTGAGCGCCTCGGCCGAGTTCGGCGACGGCACCGGGTCGGGCCAGGCCATGCTGGAGTACGGAGGAGGGCTCCTGCTCATCATGGGCGCGGGCGAGGGCGCCCACCTGGCCGTCATCGCGGGGTTCGAGGCGAAGGTGGGGGTGGTCGCCCGCCACATGAACCAGCTCGTCGACCGGATCGGCGGGCACCTCACGGCCGGACCCCGCCGCAGGCCCCACGAGGTGGACCCGTCCCGATGAACACGGACCCCCGTCGCGGTACCGCCGCCCAGGGCGCCCCCTCCGGATCCGAGGTGCCGGACCGGTTCTACACGGTCACCTCGGGGCGCGGTGACGCCGACGACCCCGCCATGGACGCCGTCACCCTCGTCGTCGCGGAGTCCGGCCCCGCGCCCGACATGCAGTCAGAACACGCCAGCATCCTCCGGCTGTGCGCCCGGCCCACCGCCGTGGTGGAGCTCTCCGCGGAACTCAGGGCCCCGGTGAGCGTCGTCAAGGTGCTGCTCACCGACCTGCTCGACACGGGCGCGGTGGCGGCCCGGCACCCCGTGCCCGTTCGGTCCTTCCCCGCGCGAGGAGGACCCCGGCACGATCCGGAGACCCTGAAGCAGGTGCTCATTGCCCTTCAACGACTCTGACGCACACGTACCGACGGTCACCACAGCCCTGGCGCCGGTGGAGGCGACCACCGCGTCGGCCCCGGGACGCCCCCCGCTGGCCAGCACCGCGAGCCAGGCGCTGAAGATCGTCATCGTCGGCGGCTTCGGCGTGGGGAAGACGACCCTGGTCGGATCGGTGAGCGAGATGCGTCCCCTGAGCACCGAGGAGGTCATGACCCAGGCCAGCGACGGGGTCGACGATCTCAGCGGGGTCCGAGACAAGCGCACCACCACGGCCGCCTTCGACTTCGGCCGGATCACCATCGACGCCACCCGGGTCCTGTACCTCTTCGGAGCCCCGGGCCAGAAGCGCTTCTGGTTCCTCTGGGAGCAGATCTTCACCGGCAGCCTCGGCGCGGTCGTCCTCGTCGACACCGCCCGGGTGGAGGACTCCTGGTACGCCATCGACCGGCTCGAACACCACCACACCCCGTTCGTCGTCGCGGTCAACCGGTTCGCCCCGGGGCCGAGCCTGCACGACGTGCGCAACGCCCTGGACCTGTCCAACGACGTCCCCCTGCTGGAGTGCGACGCCCGCAGCCGCGAGTCCAGTCGCGACGTCCTGATCACCCTCGTCCGCCATCTGTCCCGGTACCGCCCGCCCGAGTCCGCACCAGAGAGGTCATCGTGAACAACAACGTCGGAGCCCCGGGAGCTGTCGTTCCGAGGAGGCCCGCACCCCTGTCGCCCGACCACGAGCACGCCATGCGCTTCTACGGTCCCGACATCGCCTGTGACCCGGTGGCCCTCTACGAGGAGATGCGCCGCCACTACGGCCCTGTCGCCCCCATCCTCCTCGACGGTGACATCCCCGCGTGGTTCGTCCTCGGCTACCGGGAACTGCACCACGTCTCCGACCGACCCGAGTGGTTCGCCCGGGACTGCCGCCGGTGGAACATGTGGGACCACATCGACGACGCCTGGCCGCTGATGCCGTACGTGATGTGGACCCCCTCGGTGATGTTCGCCGAGGGCGCCGAGCACCAGCGGCGCGCGGGGGCGATCGGCGACGCCCTGGACGCCACGGACCGCGCCGACCTGCGCACCCTGTGCGAGCAGGTCTCGGACGACCTGATCGACCATTTCGCCGGGGACGGTGAGGCCGACCTCGTCAGCCAGTACGCCCACCACATCCCAGCGGGGGTGATCGCCCGGCTGTACGGCCTGCCCAAGCAGGAGGTACCCGACCTGGTGCGCGACATCCTCGTCTCCCTCGACGTCACCGCCGACGCGGGGCAGGCCCACCACCGGGTCCAGGAGCGCATGCGGCGGATCGTGAGCGAACGCAGGGCCCACCCGCGCGACGACATCCCCTCGCGGCTGCTCCTGCACCCGGCGGGTCTCACCGACGACGAGGTGGTCATCGACCTGTTGGTGATCATGTCGGCGGCCCAGGCACCCACCGGCAACTGGATCGGGAACACGCTGCGGCTCATGCTGCTGGACGATCACTTCTCGCTCACGCTCCAGGGCGGCCGCAGCAGTTCCGGTGAGGCGCTCAACGAGGTGCTGTGGAAGAACACCCCCACGCAGAACTTCATCGGGCGGTGGGCGGTGCAGGCCTGTGAACTGGGCGGGCGCCGGATCAGGCGCGGCGACCTCCTGGTGCTGGGGATGGCCGCGGCCAACGCCGACCCCCGGCTCAACACCGGTGACCTGGGAATCTTCGGTAGCAACCGGGCGCAGATGTCGTTCGGGCACGGGGAACACGGCTGCCCGTTCCCCGCGCCCGAGGTGGCGGAGGTGATCGCCCGCGCCGCCGTGGAGACCCTTCTGGACCGGCTGCCGGACGTGCGGATGGGCGTCTCACCGGACCAGTTGCGGTGGCGGCCCTCGGTGTGGATGCGCGGGCTCTACGAACTCCCCGCGCGGTACAGCCCGATCGTCGGCCGGTGTCGACGCCAGGTGGTGTAGCCCGCCGGTTGACGGCGGTCGACACCGGCTGCGGCCGCTCGTGCGCGGGTCGTCGGTCAGACGACGGTCCGGGGCCCGGGAACCGGTGAGAACACCAGGGGCAGCTCGCCCAGCCCCCTGGTGAACAGGCCCTCTTCCACCAGGGTGGCGCCCTCGGCCAGTCGCACGTTCGGCATGGCGTCGAGCAGGTCGTTGACCGCCACCCGCACCTCGGCCTCGGCCAGCAGCGCTCCCACGCAGAAGTGGCGGCCGAGGGCGAAGGCCAGGTGCTCGGCGGCGGCCGAGAAGGACGTGGCCCCGGACAGCTCCGCACGGGAGATGTCGAAGCGGTCCGGGTCGGCGTACCGGTCGGGGTCGCGGTTGGCCGCCCCGATCAGGCAGGTGACCGTGGCTCCCGCGGGCACCGTTCCACCACCGAGCTCCACGTCACGGCTGGCCTGGCGCATGATCATCTGCACGGGCGGGGTGAGGCGCAGCGACTCCGCGAAGGCACGGGGGATCAGGGAACGGTCCGCGCGGACCGCCTCCAGTTGCTCCGGATGGGTGATCAGGTTGGCGAACAGGCTGGCCAGCGCCTTGTCCGTGGTCTCCCCGCCCGCTGCCAGCAGGAGGCTGCAGAAGGCCTTGACCTCCTCGTCGGTCATCCGGGTGCCGTCGAACTCGGCCTGGCACAGGCGGGAGAGCAGGTCGTCGCCGGGCCGCTCCCGGCGTTCGGCGATGATCGGGAGCATGTACTCCGCGAACTCGTCCCTCGTGCGGAGCCCGTCCTCGGTGACCCGTGGGTCCTGGGCGAGGTTGCCGAGGAAGGCGATGATCGCCGAGTACCAGTCGTGGAAGCGGTCGTGGTGGCCCTGGTCCAGACCGAGCATGTCCACGATGACGTTGATCGGGAACCGGGTCGCGTACTGGGAGACGAGGTCGACCCGGCCCTCGTCCCGGAACGCGTCGATGAGGGCGCGGCTGTTGCGCTCGATCACCGGCAGGAAGCGGTCCTGGAGTTCTCGCCCCCGGAACGCGGGCGCGACCAGGGCACGACGGGTCGCGTGTTCGCGCCCGTCCAGCTGGAGGATGGTACGCCCGTGCACCGGCTCCAGCTGCCAGCCGTAGTTGTCCGTGGAGAAGGCACCCTCGCGGTCCTGGAAGACCCGCCGCACGTCCTCGTACCGGGAGAGGACGTAGCTGGAGGTGGGTTCGTGCCACAGCAGGGGATCGTGATCACGCAGCAGGGAGTAGGCGCTGTAGGGGTCGTCGGCGAACGTGGGGGAGAGGAGGTCGGGGATGCCGTGTGCGTTGGACAAGTGATCACGCTCCCAGCGGTGGCGGAGGCCAGAGGAATCCTCACAGTAGGTAGGGGTTCCGGTACGAATCCACCCCCTGACCTGGCCGAGACCCGATTTCCAGGCGAAAGGAGAGATAGGTCCGCTTTTCTGATGTCCGAAACGCATCCGAAGCGGGGAGATTCGGTTGTCCGTGCCGGGCTTGGGGCGCGCCCGAATGAGATATCGCGATGGTGGGGACCCGGCCGTGCCGCCGCCTTCGCGTCGGTTTTGGGGCCAGGGTGCTAATTTGTCCCAATGGCATTGGGAGAGGCGGTTCTGGCGGCGCTGCTGGAGGGGGAAGCCTCCGGCTACGACCTGGCCAAACGGTTCGACACGGGGGTCGCGAACTTCTGGTCGGCCACCCCGCAGCAGCTCTACCGCGAACTCGAACGCCTGGAGGGGGAGGGCCTGCTCAGTGCCCGGGTCGTGCGGCAGGACCGCAGACCCGACAAGCGGCTGTTCACCGTCACCGAGGCCGGACGCGGGGCGCTGCGCTCCTTCAGCCAACGGCCGGCCCGGCCGACCGCCATCCGTGACGACCTGCTCGTGCGGCTCCAGGCCGTGGACGAGACCGACGTGGACGCGGTGATCGGCGCCGTCGAGGAGCGCATGGAGCTCAGCCGCGCCAAGCTCGAACGCTACGACCGCATCGCGGCCCGCATGCTCGACGGTCTTGACGAGGAGCGCTTCCTGCGCGAGGCCGAGCGGGTCGGCCCCTACCTCACCCTCCAGCGCGGACGCTCCCACGAACAGGAGAACCTGCGCTGGGGCGCCGCCACTTTGGCCATCCTCGAACGCCGCCGTGACGACCGGGTCCGGGTTCGGAACGGCCGCGTCGAAGACGACGGGCACCGGGACGACGGCGGTCGGTCCGCACGGACACCGGGCACCGGGGTCGGCCCCTCGGCATGACCGCCACGGTCCCCTCACCGCCGTGGGACGGACCGAGCCCGGTCGCCCGTGGTCGCGGCCCCGCTAGTTGACGTGCCTCTGCCAGTCGGACGGCAAGCGGTCGGCCGGGCCGGGGACCGTCTGGTCCAGGGGGTGCGAGGTCGGCGCCGTCAGCTCCGGGCCCTCGCTGACCTGCTGGGTGCGGAAGTCGTAGAACCACTCCTCACCCGGCTCGAAGCTCTGCATGATCGGGTGGCCGGTGGCCTCGAAGTGACGCGTGCCGTGCTGGGCCGGAGAGCTGTCGCAGCAGCCCACGTGTCCGCAGGCCGCGCACCGGCGCAGGTGCACCCACCAGCCACCCCCGGCGAGACACTCCTGGCAGCCGGTGCCGCTGGGCGGCGCGGTCGGGTCGATCTCGTTGCTCATGTCGTCACGCTAACCACTGGAACCCTCCAGGTCGGTGAACAACGCGCGGCCACGACCCACTCCGGAGACGGGGACACCGGTCGGCCTGCCCGCCCGGTGGGCACCGGTGACGGGCACGCCCGATACCCTCGTCGCCGGTCGCCCCGAACAACGGACCCGAAGCCCGGGCCCGCACTACCTGGAAGGCACCCCATGAGCGAGGAGCTGTCCGTAGGCGTCGACGGTCACGTCGGTGTCCTGGAGATCCACCGCCCACCGAACAACCACTTCGACCTCGACGTCCTCACCGCGCTGGCCGACGCCGCGGAGGAGCTGGCCGCCGGGAGATGCCGGGCGCTCGTGCTCTGCTCGGAGGGCAGGAACTTCTGCGCCGGGGTGGACTTCGCCTCCGGCGGGGTCGGCGACTCCCCGGTGCGCACGCTCAGCGCCATCTACGGTCAGGGGCTGCGCCTGTACTCACTGCCGGTCCCCGTGATCGCCGCCGTCCAGGGCGCGGCTGTGGGCGGCGGGCTCGGTCTGGCGTGCGCGGCCGACTTCCGGGTGGCCGCGGCCTCCTCCCGGTTCCACGCCAACTTCGGCCTGTTGGGCCTGCACCAGGGGTTCGGCCTGAGCGTCTCCCTGCCCCGCATCGTGGGTCGGCAGAAGGCCGCCGACATGCTCTACACGGCACGCCGGATCACCGGTACCGAGGCCCACGCCATCGGCCTGGCCGACCACCTTGTGGACGAAGAGCACCTGCGTGAGGAGGCCGTGCGCCAGGCGCGACGGATCGCCGAGTCCGCCCCGCTCGCGGTGCGCTCCATGAAGGCCACCCTCCGCGCGGGCCTGCTCAGCGAACTCCCCTCCGCCCTGGAACGGGAGATCATCGAGCAGACCAGGCTGCTCGAGACCAAGGACAACGCGGTCGGGATCACCGCGTCCCTCGACCGCACGCGTCCGGTCTTCTCGGGGGAGTGAGCGGGGCCGGGCCCCACCCGGTTCAGGGAACTATGGAGTCGATGTAGCCGCCGTCCACCCGGACGGCGGCACCGGTCGTCGCCGAGGCCAGCGGGGAGCTCAGGTAGGCCACCATGTTGGCGATCTCCTCGGGCTCGATCAGGCGTTGGAGCAGCGACATCGGTCGGTGCCGGACCATGAACTCGTGCTGGGCCTCGTCCCACGGCAGGTCGCGGTCGACCAGTTCGTACACGAAGTCCTCCACGCCGCGGGTGTGGGTGGGTCCGGCGACCACGGAGTTGACGGTCACCCCGGTCCCGGCCGCCTCCTTGGCGAAACCCCGTGTGACGGCGAGCAGCGCGGTTTTCGAGGCGCCGTAGTGGATCATCTCGGCGGGGATCGCCAGCGCCGAGTCACTGGCGATGTTGAGCACGCGCCCCCAACCGCGACGGATCATGTCGGGCAGGGTGGCGCGGATCAGCCGTACGGCGGAGAGCACGTTGGTGTCGAAGTAGCGCCGCCACTCCTCGTCGCTGATCTCCAACGCCGGGGCGCTTCCGAACAGGCCCAGGCTGTTGACCAGGACGTCCACCTCGGCGGCGGCGGAGAGCACGGCCGCCGCGCCGCGCTCGGTGGTGACGTCGCCCGGGGCGGCGACCAGTTCCCGCTCCGGAACGCGGTCCCTCAGGGAGCCGATCGCCTCGGCCACCCTCTCCGGGCGGCGACCGTTGATCGCCACGCGGGCCCCCGCGTCCGCGAGCGCGGCGGCGACGGCCATCCCGATCCCCTGGGTCGACCCGGTGACCAGTGCGGTACTCCCAGACAGATCGATGCGCATGGGACCCACACTAGAAGGACGGGGCGGACCTGGTCCGCCCCGTCCGGGGTGTGTCGTCAGGGTCGGCCCTCACCGCCTTGGCCGGGCGCCGGGGTCAGCCGAGCACCAGCCACAGCAGACTGACGAACAGGAAGCCCGACACGCCCAACACCGTGGTCAGGACGGTCCACGTCCGCAGACCGTCGGAGACCGACAACCCCAGGTAGCGGGTCACCACCCAGAAACCGGAGTCGTTGACGTGCGACAGCCCGAGCGCGCCGAAGGCGATGGCCAGCGCGATGAGCGCCACCTGGATCGAGGAGAAGTCCCCGCCCGACGTCATGTCGGCGAGCAGGCCCGAGGTGGTCAGGATCGCGACCGTCGCCGACCCCTGTGAGGCGCGCAGCGCCAGCGATAGCACGAAACCGAGCAGCAGGATGGGCAGGCCGGTCCCAGCGAGGGTGTCGGCGAGCGCATCGCCCACACCGCTCTCTGTGAGCACACTGGCGAACACCCCGCCCGCCCCGGTGACCAGGACGACGATGGCCACGGGAGGCAGCGCGGCCTCCATGACCTCACCGATGTGGGAGGTCGACCACCCGCGCCGTACCCCGAGCAGGAAGTAGGCGAGCACCAGCGCGACGAGCAGCGCGAAGACGGGGGCGCCCACGAACGACAGCACGGGCAGCAGCGGATGGTCCTCGGGAAGGACCGTCGCCGAGGTCGTGCCGATCATGATGAACGCCAGCGGCGTGAGGATGAGTCCGAGGATGGTCCACACGCTGGGCGGTGTCTCGGTCCGGTCCAACGTGCCGGTGGAACCGCCGGACGCGCCACCCCCGGTGCCGTCGGAGCCCTCCGGTCCCGAGCCGCCCTCTCCCGCGCCGCCGAACGCCTCGAACTGCGCGCGGGTCGCGGCCAGCATGGGGATCTCACGGCGGGTGAGCCGCTTGGACGCGTGGTGCGCGATCACGGCCAGCGGCGCGCACACGATCAGGCCCAGGATCAGGATCCAACCGATGTCGCCGTCAAGGAGCGCGGCCCCGCCGACGATGCCCGGGTGGGGCGGCACGGAGACGTGCACCGCCAGCATGATCCCGGCCACCGGCAGGCCGAACCTCACCGGATCGACCCCGGCGGCCTTCGCGAAGCCGTAGATGATCGGCACGAGGATGATGAAGCCGACGTCGAAGAACACGGGGACGGCGAGGATCAGCGCGGCCCCGGTGAGAGCCGCCGAGACCCGTTTGGGGCCCAGCCAGCCGGTGAAGCGCCCGGCCAGGCTCTCGGCGCCACCGGACACCTCGATCATGCGGCCGAGCATGGCGCCCAGGGCGACGAGCAGCGCCACCGACCCCAGGGTCCCGCCCATACCGGCGGTGATCGTGGCGATGATGCCGAGCTGTTCGGGTGCGTCGCCGGTGGCCGCAACGGTGACCAGCGGCATGCCCGAGACCAGGCCGACGAGGATGCTCACCAGGAGCAGGGCCACGAAGGCGTGGACCTTGAAGCGGATGATCAGCACCAGCAGCAGGGCGATGCCGCCCGCCGCGATGCCCAGAAGGGTGAGGGCGCCCATGTGACTACTCCTTGCCGGTGGGTTCGGGTGCCACGACACGGATCACGGCGGAGTCGTCGGCGGAGCCCAGACCCTGCCCCTGCCCAAGCAGATACAGCTGCTCTGCGGTGGCAGCCAACGGTGTCGCCAGTCCGGCGGAGCGGCCCGCGGAGGTCACGATGCCCATGTCCTTGACGAAGATGTCGAGTCGGCTGAGCACCTCGGCGCCCTCCTCCTCGTAGGCCTGGAGCATGCGCGGCCCGCGGTTGCCCAGCATGAACGAGCCGGCCGCGCCCGCGCCCAGCGTCTCCAGGGTGGTCTCGGGGTCCAGTCCCAGCGACCGAGCCAGGGCCAGCGCCTCGGCGGCCGCCGCGATGTGCACCCCGCACAGCAGCTGGTTGACGGTCTTGAACGCCTGGCCGTCGCCGGGACGGTCACCGATGACGCTCAGGGTGGAGGCGAGCCGCCGCAGCACCGGATCGGCGGCCTCCCGCGCCTCCGGGGTGGCGCCGACCACGATCAGGAGGTCGCCCTCCCCGGCACGGACCGGCCCCCCGCTGAGTGGGGCGTCCACCAGGAGCAGCCCGAGCGGGGCCAGTTCCTCGGCGGTCGAGGTGACCGTCTCCACGCCGACCGTACTGGTCAGGACCAGGACGGTGCCCGGAGCCAGGGACTCGACGATGCCGTGTTCGCCGAAGAGCACGTCGCGCAGCTGGGCGCCGTCGCGCACCACCAGCACCACGGAGTCGACCCCGGCGACGGCGTCGGCGGCGCGCTCGAAGGGCACCACACCGGCCTCGGCGGCGAGGTCCCGGCGTGCGGCGGCGATGTCACAGCCGTGGACAGTCATGGTCCCGGCCAGGCGGGTGGCCATCGGCAGGCCCATGGCGCCCAGGCCGATGACGGCGACGCTCGAGACGGGGCTGGTGGTCATGGGTGGACTCCTGCGTTCGGTGCGCCGGTGACGGGCTCGCCGCCGCCGGGGCGGGTGGTCAGTGAACTCAGGCGGTCGACGACCTCGGCGAGCGAGTCGTCGGCGCCGACGTTGCCAGGGAAGACGACGTAGGGGATGCCGGTGGCCGGACCGCCGACCGGTTCCCACAGGGAGACCAGGCCGGGCAGCATCGGACCGCGCACCAGGGCGCGGTGGATGCCCAGGCCCAGCGAGGCGACGTCGCTGGAGGTGATCCCTCCCTTGGCGACCACGAAGCGCGGCGCGCGGCGGCCGAGGGTGTCGGACACGCAGCGGACCAGGGCGGCGGAGACCTCCCGGGCGATGGCCAGGCTGGTGGCGGGGTCGTCGCTCAGGCGCAGCAGGCGCGAGGTGTGCAGGACGACGTCGTGGTCGGCCAGACCCCCGACGATCGTGTCCACAGTCCGTGCGACGGCGGCGTCGCGAGTGGACGGGTCGAGGACCTCGTCCACATCGAGCTCGATCACGCGGGCGCCGGAGTGCCGGTCCACCAGGGCCCGGAGCTGGCGGGTGGTGAGCGCGACGTGGGAGCCGACCACCACGAGGCCACCGGGGGCGTCCGTGCCGGTCCTGATCTGGTCACCGTCCAGGGGCGCGTGGGCCTCCAGCCCGATGCGGGCGCGTACGAACGGCGGGCCCACCCGGTAGACGAACCGGCGGCCCTGGCGCTCGGCGGCGATGAGGGCCAACGAGAGCACGCGCAGGTCCGCCTCGGACTCGGCGTCCACCACGACCGGAGCCGCGTCATGGAGTTCCAGCAGTCGGGCGGTGACGGCGTCGGTGCCGCCTCCGCGCAGCAGGGTGAGGTCGATGAGGGCGACGGCGCTCGCGGGGACCTGTCCCTCGGTCTTCTCCTCGACCCAGGCCCGGAGGTCGGAGTTGCGGTAGCCGAAGGTGGCGTCGCGGGCGAACTCGGTCTCCGCGACGGGGGTGAAATCCGTGCCGGTGCGCATGTAGTGGACGCCGCCGACGGTGACGCGTCCCGCGTCGGGGAAGGCGGGGACGATGACGACCCCGTCGACGCCGGGGTCACCCAGTTCCTGGAGGGTGGCGTCGAGGACCCGGGGTTCGAGCGGGTAGTGCCCGCGCAGGGTGGAGTCTCCCCGGCTGGCGAAGACCAGCGGTCGGTCCCCGGCGGCGGCGCGGGCGTTGCGCACCACCTCGGCGTTGCGTGCCTCGGCCTCGGACGGGTCGAGGCTGCGGGTGTTGGTGAGGACGTAGACGGCGAGCGTGCCCTGCTCGAAGGCCCACCGCAGGTCGTCGACGGACCAGCGGGTGAGCACGGGCAGGCCGTGCACCGACTGGGTGCCGGTCGGGTCGTCGTCGAGGACGACGATGACGGATCCGGCGGCGGTGGCCTCCCGCGCCACGTCGGACGCGGTGACGGGGCTCGGTGTCCCGGCACGCGTGAGGACTTCTTGGGGATCGACCATGGAACCTCCCTTGTAAGACATCAGACATCTTATGTTAAACGGCGTGGTCGTCAAGGTCCGTGTCACAGGGATTACCAGGCGGGGGCGGTCAGGAGCCCGAGCGCGCACCTGGGGCACGCGGGCTGAGCCGCGGTGAGGGCGGGTGTTGTGGGCTGTCCGTGGGTGGTGTGAGGCCGGTGGGCGGCCGGTCAGCCGGGCAGGCCGAAGACGTGCTCGCGCAGGTCGCGTGAGGTCTGCGCCATGTGGCTCTCCATGGCGAGCCGGGCCGCCTCCGAGTTGCCCGAGCGGATCGCCTCCAGCACCCGGCCGTGCTCGTCGATCGCGTGGGCCTGGATGGCGGGGATCGAGGAGGTCTGCCGGCGCTTCTCGCGCATCACCCGCGACAACGGCTCGAACAGCACGGCGACGAACACGTTCCCGGTGGCCGACAGGATCACGTCGTGGAAGTGGATGTCGTGCTCCACGAACGCCGCGAGATCGCCCCGCTCGTGGGCGTCGCGCATCCCCTGGAGGTCCCCCTCCAAGGCGGCGAGGTCGGACTCGTCCCGGTGCTCGGCGGCCAGCGCGGCCGCCCCCGTCTCGATCATCCTCCGCACCTGGATGAGCTGGAGCGATGCCGTGAGGTCGTCACCGCCGCGCACCGTGGCGCGCAGCACCGCTTCCAGGCCGGTCCACTCGTCCACGGGGCGCACGAGGGTGCCCCGCCCCCGCACCACCTCGACCACGTTCTGGGCCTGGAGCGTCCGGATCGCCTCGCGCACGGTCAGGCGGCTGACGTCGAACTCCTGGCCCAGCTCGTTCTCGGAGGGCAGCCTGCCCCCGGAGGGCAGATCACCGTCGACGATGCGGTCCAGGAGGTTCCGGGCGACCTCGTCGGCGAGCAGCGGCCTCGGCACGACACTTCCTCTCGGGCGGGGGAGACGGCAGGGTCACGCGCAGCCCCCGGCGGTGCCTCGTCGACCCCCGGACACCTCACGGGAGTGCGCGGCAAGGGCAACCCTATCGCCGCCGCCCGACCCCGGCTCCCGGCCTGGCGCGAGGTTACGGGAGCCGGGGCGTTCTCAGGAGAGGGAGGTGCCGCCGACGGCGGCGGAGGGGAATCTGTGCGTTCTCATGGAATGCCTTTCGGGTCGAAGCGCGAAGGGGTGTTGGTCGGGGAGGGAAATCCCGGCCCTTTACTGTGGTCCGACGGTCGGGTGTCATCGCTGGTGAGGGCACCGTCCTGCGGGTCGTCGTCCCGGCTCGTTGGTATCCAACAGAGTGCGCCACGGGAAATCAGAATGGCAAGTGAATTCGCCGAACTCCTCGGGGGTCGGGGCCATTCCTGGGGGAGAATGTCAGGAGTTCTCCACATAGGGAAGCGAAGAACCGCGGGACGGTCCCGGGTTTCGGCCAGGTCGTCGGGGTCGCAACGGTCACGCTGTACGCGGCGGCGCCAGCGAGTCGGTGAGCCGCACGGTCGTGGGCAGCCGCCGCCCCCGCGGCCGGTCGTCCCGGTCCCCGTCCACCATCGCGGACAGGGCGGTCACCGCCGCGCGCCCCAGTTCGTCGGCGGGGGTGCGTACGGCGGTGATCGGTGGTCCCGGCAGGTCGGCCAGGGCGATGTCGTCGGCGGCGGCGACGCTGATGTCCTCGGGCACCCGCACACCGAGACGGCCGAACTCGAACATCACCCCCAACAACAGCAGGCTGTTGTAGACCAGCACCGCCGTGCAGCCGGAGTCGACGATCCCGCGGGCCGCGGCCACCCCCTCGGCGAACGCCGGGCGAACCGGGCCGTGGACCCGCACCCGTAGCCCGGTCCGAGCGGCGTGCTCGACCAGTTCCGCGCGCCGGTGCCGGTCCATCCACGAACTCGGTGGCCCCGCGAGGTAGGCGACCTCGCGGTGCCCGAGCTCCACGAGGCGGTCGTAGACCTCGCCCAGGCCACCGGGGGTGTCCACGGTGAACGAGGTCAGCCCTGGAACCCGGCGGTTGATCGCCACCACCGGCTTGCGCGCGTGCGCCTCCTTCAGTTCGGCCGCCGAACTCACCGGGGACTGCACGGCGAACCCGTCCACCTGGTCCTCCAGATCGTGCAGCGCCGCCGCCTCGCGTACGGGGTCGCCGCCGGTGACGGCGATGATCACGCGGCGGCCGGTCTCGCCCGCCAGGTCCTGTGCGGCGGTGGCGGTGGTGGAGTAGAAGGGGTTGTCCAGGTCGGGGACGAGCATGGCGAAGAAGCCGCTGCGCCCGGTGGTCAGGGCCCGGGCGGCCGGGTTGGCGCGAAAGCCCAGCCGCTCGGCGGCGGCACGCACCCGCAGCAGGGTGGACTCGGCGACCATGGTCGGCCGCGACATCGCCCGCGACACGGTGGACGCCGAGACGCCAGCCTCCCTGGCCACGTCGTCCAAGCTCGCCATTCCGACTCCTCGCAGGTCACGGTGCCCCCGGTCACATTCGCGGCCGTGGGCTTGGCTCGGTGCCCACCTGAAGGTTACGGTGTTGCAAGCGCTTGCAGAAGCGCTTGCAGGTGTCACTGCAGATGAGACACCACACAAACTCCGAACACCCGCCGACAGCGACCGGGAGTGGAATTGTCCCGCCCGTCACCCACCGCAGAGGCCGCCCGAGTCGCTTCGCGCCGCCGTCTCCTCCCACGCCCACCCGTCACGGTGCTGCTCGTCCCCGGGCTCGCCGTGATGCTCTTCGCCTTCTGCTACCCGGTCGTGGCCACCCTGGCCTGGCCGCCCGACGGCGACCCCGCCACGGTCGCGTGGGAGACGGGGAGCCTCCTCACCGACCCCTACCTGCTCCCGGTGATCGCGCGCACCGTCCGCGTCGCCGTCCTGACCACCGCCCTCTGCCTGCTCATGGGCTTCCCGGTGGCCTACCTCATCTCGCGGGCACCGGGTCCCTGGCCCGGCCGCCTCCTGGCCCTGGCGATCTTCCCGCTCCTGCTCAACACCGTCGTGCGGACCTACGGCTGGATCGTGGTGCTCGGCGGCAACGGGCTGATCAGCAAGGTCAGCGAGGCCCTGGGCCTGGGCCGGGTCCAGCTGCTCTACACCGAGACGGCGATCGTGCTCGGCCTGGTCCAGCTCTTCCTGCCCCTGATGATCCTGTCGGCCTACTCCAGCCTCTCCCAGCAGGACCACCGCCTGGAGGAGGCGGCTCGCGGACTCGGCGCCTCGCCCGGCCGCGCGTTCCGCGACGTCGTCTTCCCGCTGGCCCTGCCCGGCGCCCTGGTGGGATGCACCCTGGTCTTCGCCGGAGCGGTCACCGCCTTCACCACGCCCCAGCTGCTCGGCGGGCCCCGCGAGCGGCTCCTGTCCACCCTGCTCTACAGCCGGGTCAACGTCAGCCTCGACTGGCCCTCGGCCAGCGCCATCGCCCTGGTGATGACCGCCCTGGTGCTGGTGGTCGGCGCGCTGTCCGGTCGGCTCGGCAAGATCGGGAGCACCACCTCATGATCCTGAGACGCCCGTTCCTCTCACTGCTCGCGGCGGCCGCCTTCGTGCTGATGCTCGGCCCCGTGGTGATCCTGGTGGGGGTCGCCTTCACCGCCGGAAGCACGCTCGCCTTCCCACCGGAGGGCCTGTCCCTGCGCTGGTTCTCCGCCGCCCTGGCCTACGGCCCGTTCATCGACTCCTTCGGCACCAGCATGCTGGTCGCGGCGGTCTCGACGGTGATCGCGCTGGCCCTGGGCGTGCCCGCGACCCTGGCGCTGAACCGGGGCAACCCGCGCGGGCGCAGGATCATGGAGAACCTGTTCTTCGCCCCGATCGTGGTCCCCGAGCTGGTCCTGGGCCTGGCCCTGTTCCAGCAGCTCATGGTCGGTATGCGGGTGACCGCGATCGGCGCGCTGATCGTCGGCCACACCGTCCTGCTGCTCCCGTACACCGTCCGGGTGGTCGGGGCCTCGCTGGCCCTGGCCGACGCCCGGCTGGAGGAGGCGGCCCGGGGGCTCGGCGCCGGACCGGTGCGCACCTTCCTCACGGTGACCCTTCCGGTGATGGCTCCGGGCATCCTCTCGGCCACCATCCTCGCCTTCATCACCTCCCTGAACAACGTTCCGCTGTCCCTGCTGCTCACCGGCCCCGGCGTGGCCACACTGCCGGTGGAGATGCTCAACTACGTCCAGTCCTCGTTCGACCCCGTCGTCGCTGCGGTCAGCGTGCTGCTCCTGGCGCTCAGCGTCGCGGTCGCCCTCGCCACCGAACGCCTGGTCGGTTTCACGAAGGTCTTCGGCCGATGACCGGGAAGCCCGCCCGCCGGGAAGAAGGAGACACACAGATGACACCCGTCGTCGAACTCGACCGCGTCAGCCACATCTTCGGTGCCCGGGGCGGCAAGGGCGGCACCACCGCCGTCGCCGACCTGGATCTGACCGTGCGCCAGGGGGAGTTCACCACCCTGCTCGGCCCGAGCGGCTGCGGCAAGACCACCACCCTGCGGATGATCGCCGGGTTCCTCCAGCCCAGCTCCGGGCGCATTCTCCTGGAGGGCGTGGACGCCACCCGCACACCGCCGGAGAAGCGCAACATCGGCATGGTCTTCCAGTCCTACGCGCTCTTCCCGCACATGACGCTGCGCGACAACGTCGGCTACGGCCTGCGCACCCGCAAGGTGGCCTCGGACGAGGTCAGGCGGCGCGCGGAGGAGGCGCTCGACCTGGTCGGTCTCGCCCACCTGGCCGACCGCAAGCCCGCCGAACTCTCCGGCGGCCAGCAGCAGCGCGTGGCCCTGGCCCGCGCCGTGGCCATCCGCCCCTCCGTGCTGCTCCTGGACGAACCCCTGTCCAACCTCGACGCCCAGCTCCGGGTGCAGATGCGGCGCGAACTCCTGCGCGTGCAGCGCGAGACCGGCCTCACCGCCGTCCTGGTCACCCACGACCAGGACGAGGCGCTGGAACTGTCCGACACGATGGTCATCCTCAACGAGGGCCGCCTGGAACAGCAGGGCTCGCCCCGGGACGTCTTCCCGCGTCCCGCCAACCGGTTCGTCGCCGAGTTCCTGGGATACGACAACTTCCCCGAGGTGCCGGGGCACGGGCCGGTCACCGTCCGGCCCGAACACGTGCGGCTGCTCTCCGGCGACGCCCGCGAGGAGTCCGGCGAGACCGGCCTGGACGGCACCGTCGGCGAGGTCACCTTCCAGGGCAGCAACTGCCTGGTCGAGGCGGCCATCAACGGGGCCGAGGGCCCGGGTTCGGTGCTGCGCGTCCTGCACCCCAGCGACGACCTGCGCCCCGGCGACCCCGTCCGCATCGCCCTGCCCCACCGCCACCTGGTGGAACTGCCCGCCCGTGAGGTGACGACCGGATGAACCGACCCGCACGCAGGGCGCGGATGACCGCCGTCCTCGCCGGGGCGCTGGCCCTGGCCACCGTGACCGCCTCCTGCGCACCCGTCCGCGAGGACGACCCCGACACCCTGGTGGTGAGCACCTTCGCCTTCGCCACCGAGGAGTTCACCCAGGTCGTCGCCGAGCCCTTCGAAGCCGAGACCGGTATCCGGGTGGTCCTGGACACCGGGAACAACGCCGGGCGGCTCACCAAACTGAGGATCAACTCCGAGCGGCCCGACACCGACGTCGTCCTGATCTCCGACTACTACGCGCAGATCGGCAAGGACATGGGGCTGTTCGCCCCGGTCAGCAGCGAGGACGTGCCCAACCTCGACGCCGTCCAGCCCTGGGCCGTGGACCCCGACGGGTACGGGCCCGCCTACACCTTCCAGCTCCTCGGCCTCATGTACCGGACCGACATGGTGGACGAGGCGCCCGAGTCCTGGGACGACCTCTGGGCGGAGCCCGAGGGCGGCTACGCGCTGCCCGACATCTCCGTGTCGGCGGGCCCGATGTTCGTCCTGGCCGCAGGGGAGCACTTCGGGTCCGGGCCCTCCGACGCCGACGCCGGGTTCGAGGCGCTGGCCGAGATCGGCCCCGACGCGCTCCAGTTCTACACCGGCTCCACCGAGCTCACCAGCCTGCTGGAACGCGGCGAGATCGCCATGGCGCCCGGCCTCGACAACTTCGCCATGGGTTCGGTGGAGGCCGGCCAGCCCGTCGGCTTCGCCGCCCCCGAAGAGGGAAGGGTGATGACCGCCAACACCGTGCAGGTGGTGGAGGGAGCCCCCAACCCGGCCGGGGCACTGGCCTTCACCGACTTCCTGCTGCGTCCCGAGATCCAGGAGGGCATGGCCGAGGCCCTCTACGACAAGCCCGTGGCGCTGGGGGCCGAACCCACCCCGCTCATGGAACAGGTCTCCCGGGAGGCGGCCTCGGACCCGGTCGCCAGCGGCTACCACCAGGGCGACCTCGAACTGCTCGCGAACGAGCGCTCCGCCTGGCTGGACCGCTTCACCGAGGAGGTCGCCAAGTGAGCGACGACCCCGTCAACGGAGGAGGACCGGTGCCCGCACCCGTCGTGATCGACTGCGACCCCGGGGTCGACGACGCCGTCGCCCTGCTGCTGGCCCTGGCCTCACCGCTCCTGGACGTGCGCGGGGTGACCACCGTCGCGGGCAACGTCTCGCTCGCCGACGTGAACCGCAACGCCGCCCACGTGCTCGACCTCGCCGGGGCACCGACCGAACTCCCGCTGGTCTCCGGGCTGGCCGGGCCGATCGCCCGCACCTCACGGATCCGGGACGAACCCATGCACGGAGCCGGGGGACTGGGCGGACTGGTGCCGGACTCCCCGCCC
>NZ_LAVM01000008.1:0-103090 GCF_001083815.1 Nocardiopsis sp. SBT366
AACCCCGGTGGACCGGGATCGGCGGCAACAACGACCTCCTGGTCGAACTCGCCGACGCTGCCACCGTCCGAGCTCTCGACCCCGACCCCGCCGCCATCCGGGCCCTGCCCGCCCGCATGGTGATCGCCACCGCACCAGGCGACGACGGATACGACACCGTGTCCCGGTGCTTCGCCCCGGCCATGGGTGTTCCGGAGGACCCGGTCACCGGGTCCGCGCACACCGTCATCGCCCCCCACTGGGCGCCGCGGCTCGGCCGCACCGAGTTCCTGGCCCACCAGGCCTCCCGCCGAGGCGGCGACCTGTACCTGCGCCTGGACGGTGACCGCGTGCACATCGGCGGCGACGCCGTCACCGTTGCCACCGGCGAACTGGACCTGTAGAGGAGAGTCCCCATGGAGCAGTGGGCCACCAGGGAAGAGATCAACGCCGCCCGCGAGCGGCTCGAGGCGGGCCACGCCGGGTGGCGGCGCCCGGCTGCCTACGGGGTCGGCGTGCACCGGGACGGCCGGACGGTCTTCGGGCTGACCAACGTCGGCACGAGCCCCCTGCCCGCCATCGTGCTGGCGATCGAGTGCGGACACACCTCGGGCACCGCCACCCACGAACTCACGCCCGCGCGCCTCACGGCGGCCGTCGACGCCCTGGCGCCCGCCGAGGCGTGCACGGAGCTGCGGCACCCCAACCTGGTCGAGTGGCGGCGGCTGCTCGCGGACGTCGAAGAGCGGGGCGGACACCTCGTGGCGGTGTTCGTGGAGGACCTGTCCGACGACCCCTTGGACCCGCACGACCGGGCGTTCCGGGCGGCTTTCGCCTGATACACACCACCCATGGGGAACCCGATCCCGCCGAATTCCCGGATTTCCCCGTGCGGCCGTCCCGGGTCCGGTAAGAATAGTTCCACGACACCCCCCACCCCCCCTCCGTGGAGGTGTCGGGACAGCGGCCCGACCGGAGCGCCCCTTGATTCCGGACGGGCCGCGTCCTCCCCGTCGGTCGGTGCTGGACCCCCTCCTGCCCGGCCGTCGCCCTCTGGTGGTCGGGCCGAGAACCCCGTACCCGGCTCGACCCCAGAGGCCCGGGAGTCCCAGTGCGCGTCGACGCCGGGCGAGTCCAACATCCGGGAGAAGAACGCCTCGATCTCCGCGAAGCCCATCGTTGATCCGCCCCTTGGTGCTCTGCGCCGGGGCCGTCGTGGGCAGCTCGCCGGACAGCAGCCGGGACTCACCGTGGCGCCGGAGGCGTCGGCGGCGCGCAGACCACCGGGGACCAGGGTCGTCTCCTGCTGGAGGATCCGCGCGGGGTCTTCGCGCCGTCGTGGTCGGCCCGGGTCGTCCCTGGGAGGACATCGGTCTCCAACGGGTCAGAGCGCCCTCGCCGAGTTCGAGGACGGGTTCGGCGCGAGGGATCACGAGACGAGTTCGTGGATGTGGTCGGCGGCGTTCCGGGCTCCGTCGACGTCGGCCAGGCGGCGCTGGAGCTTCTCCGCGCGGGTGCGCAGGCGGGGGTCGCGGAGCAGGGATTCCAGGGCTCGGCGGAGCTGTTCCCCCTCTGCCTGGTGGGGGGTGAGTCCCACGGCGTTGCCGAAGCGGACGCACTCGGCGATGTTCCAACGCTGCTCCAGCTGGAGTCCGATACCGAGGAACGGTTTCCCCGAGGCGACGGCGGTCTGCACGGTGCCCTCGCCGCCGTGGATGACCGAGGCGTCCACGAGGTCGCCGAGCCGGTGGGCGGGCAGCAGGTCGAACACGTGCACGTGGGGTCCGAGTCGCTCCTGGTCACCGGGCTCGAGGTAGCGGGCGATCGGGGCGATCACCGTGACGGGCAGCCGGGACAGTTCGCGCAGGACCCTCAGGACGATGTCGCGGTTCCCGGAACTGCCCATCGCGAAGTAGACGACCCGGCGGTCGGCTCCGCGGGCGGTCTTCACCAGGTGCTCCACCTCCGGGGGAACCTCCAGAGGCAGCCTCGCGTAGACCGGGCCCACCCAGCGGTAGTGGGGCGGGAGCAGGTAGGGGCGCAGGTAACCGGAGATCGAGGCGACCAGGTTGAGGTCCCCGTCCAGGGCCTCCACGGTTCGGCGGGGGAGTCGCACCCCGTACTCGCGGGCGACCCTGGAGAAGCCCCCGGGCTTGAGGGTGGTGTACCTGGCGGCCTCGCGGAGGAGTAGTGCCGCGCCGGTGTTGACCGCGCGGGACAGGCGGCGGTTCCCCCGGAGGAGGGGCAGGGAGTCGGCCTGGCGCAGGTGCGGCCACGAGTAGGCGAAGGGTTTGACGTAGACCAGCGGGACCCCGCTGGCACGTGCGGAGATCATCTGGCTCAGCGTGGTGCCGATGACCGTGGCCGAGGGGCGCAGCAGCTTGTTCAGGGCCAGTTCGCTCTGGACCCGGGCCCGGACCCTCTCCGTGGTGAAGGGGTGGCTCACGCCACGGCCCTGGTCGAAGCGGATCAGCTGGTCGGCCTGTTCGTCGGTGAGCTCCGGGGAGAGCGGGTGGTACTCGAACCCCTCGTCCTCGATCAGCCCCGCGTACCGCTCGGAGTACCCGGCGAACACGCACTCGTGCCGGCCTCGGAGTTGACGTGCGACCTCGATCGCCCGTGTCGTCTCGGCGAGGTTGAAGGTTTCCGGTGCGAACAGGACCGTGCTCATGGTGCGGACTCCTCGGGAGAGGGGGCTCCCCGAAACCTAGCCGTCGGGGAGGTGCCGGGCAAAGTCCCCATCGGGCGGGGTGTCGTGCGTCACTTCGGGTCGTCCGGCGGCCTCCTCCCGCACTCCCTGCTGGGCGAGACGAACCCGAGTGCCGACGGGTTCGAGGCGATCCTCACGGACGCGCTGCCCGGGCCGCAGGCCTGATCCGGTCCGGAGCGCGCCCCGCGCGGCTGCGTCGGGCGCCGCGCCAACCCGGCCACGGACGCGGTTGTCCACAGGGCCTGAGCGGGATTGGCACAGAAGTCCTAGTCTGGCGGGGGCACCAGTTCGTAGCGACACCGGGGGAAGTGATGACGGAGCGACGCGGGAACGGCGGACAGGGGCGCAGGTACGGCGGGGGCGGCGGTGGCCGCGGAGGCGGGGGCCGCAGGCCCGAACCCGAACCCATCCGGGGGGTGCGCGACGAGGCACGCCTGTCCGAGGAACTCCTGCGGATGCAGGGCGCCTCCTACGGCCGCTACAAGTCACTCAAGGGCGACTGGGACTTCGGCGACTTCACCCTGACGGTGGAGCGGGTCCAGGCGGACCCCTTCGCGCCGCCCTCGCGCATCCGCGTGCTGCGTCCCGACGCCGGTATCCCCGCGGGCGCCTTCGCCGACCCGGTGCGCCGCCGGGCCACCGCCGACTACCTCGGGCGGCGCGCCCGCCGTCTGCTCCGGGGTTCGCTGCTGAAGATCGACACCGGCGGCCAGGAGGTCATCGCCCGCTCCTCGTGTCAGGTCACCGAGGACGGCGCCCTCGACCTCCGGATCGGTGTGGACCTGCCCGGACACGGCCGCCGGATCGACGGCCGCACCGCCGAGCGGGAGCTGTGCCGCACCCTTCCGGCACTGGTCGACGACCTCGACTGGGACGAGGTCGACGAAGCGGAGGCCACGGCCTTCGCCGACAGCGTGGCCGACACCGTCGCCCTCAGGGCGGGGCTGGTCGACCGGGGGCTGGTCGCCTTCGTCGCGGACGGGGCGATCCTTCCCCGGCGCAGCGGCGTGAGCGACGAACCCATGGCGGGGGAGGGCGTCGTGCCCTTCTCCGCACCTGAGAGCCTGCGGGTCAGCGTGGACCTCCCGCACGCGGGCACGGTCACCGGGATGGGGGTGCCCGAGGGCATCACCCTGATCGTGGGCGGTGGTTTCCACGGCAAGTCCACCCTGCTGCACGCCCTGGAGCGCGGTGTGTACGACCACGTTCCCGGCGACGGCCGCGAACAGGTCGTGACCAGGGATGACGCGGTCAAGATCCGGGCGGAGGAAGGACGCGGCGTGGAGCGGGTGGACGTCAGCCCCTTCGTGCGCAACCTGCCCACCGGTGCCGACACCGGCGACTTCCGCACCGAGAACGCCTCGGGTTCCACCTCTCAGGCGGCCAACATCTGCGAGGCGGTGGAGGCCGGGTCGCGCACCCTGCTGGTGGACGAGGACTCCACCGCCACCAACCTGATGATCCGTGACGAGCGCATGCAGGCCCTGGTCCACGGAGACCGGGAACCCCTGGTGCCCTTCGTGGACCTGGTACGACCCCTGCACCGTGAGCACCGGGTCTCCACGGTCCTGGTCATGGGCGGGAGCGGCGACTACTTCGACGTCGCCGACCAGGTGATCATGCTGGACGCCTACCACCCGCACGACGTCACCGAGAAGGCCCGGGCCCTGGCACACGACCGTGTCGACGCCGCGTTCACCCTGCCCCGGGCCCGCGTGGTCGACCCAGGGTCGGTGGACGACGACACCGCGAAGGGACGGAGCCGGATCAAGCGCCGCGACATGGACGTGCTGGTCTACGGGGAGGCCGACATCGACGTGCGCTCGGTGGAGCAGTTCGTGGACCCCGGACAGATCACCGGCGCCGGTCTGGCCCTGCGCGCCCTGGTCCGGGGCCGACACCTGGACGGCCAACGGACCGTGGCCGAGGCCCTGGACTCCCTGGAGGAGGCCCTGGCCAAGGAGGGCGTGACCCTGCTCGGCGCGGACTTCGGCGGAGACTACGCCCTGCCGCGCAGACACGAGATCGGCGCCGTCCTCAACCGGTTGCGGACCCTGAGAGTGGTCCGCCAACGCTGACGGCGTGCGCTGATCCCTCGGCCGGCGGTGCCGCCGCTGAGCCGGTGGTGACCGGGGCCCGGCGCTGACCGAGCCCCGGTCACCACCGTCAGAACGCCCTGACCAGCAGGACCACCAGGATGGCGGCGCCCACGGCGGTGTCGTAGACCATGCACCACTCGGCGAGTGACCGGGAGATCACCTTCCGGGTCCACCAGTGCACGGTGTCCCAGGCGGCGTGTGCGAGCAGGCCGACCGCGACCACCGCGACCGCCGCCTCGGGGGGCACGACCAGTGTGAGGAGCCCGGCGCCGCCGAACAGCGCCAGCGCCGGTGTCTGGAGCGCGAACACCCCGGGGCGTCGCAGTGGCCCGCGCACCAG
The DNA here is from genome assembly GCF_001083815.1 of Nocardiopsis sp. SBT366. NCBI lineage: Bacteria > Bacillati > Actinomycetota > Actinomycetes > Streptosporangiales > Nocardiopsidaceae > Nocardiopsis > Nocardiopsis sp. SBT366. The sequence continues at coordinate 5,129 of NZ_LAVM01000008.1, forward strand.
TCCGAGCACGACCAGCAGGACCCCCATCCCCAGGACGACCGGCCAGGGCGTCAGGCCCGCGGCCTCCAGAAGGAAGTGGAGGGCGGTCACCGAGACCACCATCAGCCAGCTGGTCCCGGGACGGTCCAGCACCGCGATTCCCAGGTACATGACCGGCAGGGTGAACAGGAGGAACACCAGCTCACCGTTGTCGCCGCCACCGGCGACGGTGAGCGCGGCCGCGGTCGCCGCGGTCAGCGGGGGCCACCAGCGCCCGAGGAGCGTCGTGGCGGTCTCCCGGGCTCCCAGGGCGGTCCGGGACTCGAGGGGCCGGATGTCCGCGTCCCCGGTGACGAGGGTGCCCTCGGAGGAGGCCCCGGGGCCCGGGTTGCCGGAGGTGGCGCCCCCGGCGCCCCCGGCACCACTGGTCCGATGGCCCGGGGCCACGGAGGGCTCGGAAGGGCGCCGTACGGAAGGTGTGGAAGTCATGTCCCCAGCCTTCGCGGGCGGGGGCGTGCGGGCCAGGCGTAGGCTGGGGTTGGTCCGAAATCCTGGGGTACCCGTCCGAACGGACTCGGTCGGACCGGGGGAGTGGCGGACATGCGCGCACGCAGGGTCGTGGTCGTCGCCTACGAGGACGCCGAGCTCCTGGAGATCTCCTCGGTCACCTCCACCCTCGCCACCGCCAACGACCTCATCTCCGACGGGCGTCCGTACGAGGTGACCCTCGCGACCCTGGGCGGCGGGCCGGTCCGCTGTTCCTCCGGGCTCACCCTCCAGGGCCAGGCGGCGCTGGAGGACCTCCGGGGTCCGCTCGACACCCTCGTGGTCTCCGGCGGCTGGGGGCACAGGCGCGCGGCACGGAGCGACCTCCTGGTCGCCCACGTGCGCAGGCTCGCCCGGGAGAGTCGCCGCGTGGCCTCGGTGTGCACCGGGTCGAGCGTCCTGGCCGAAGCCGGGCTCTTGGAGGGGCGCCGCGCCACCACCCACTGGCACTTCGCCCGTGAACTGGCCGAACTCCACCCCGGGGTGAGCGTGGACCCGGCACCGATCTTCGTCCGCGACGGCGCGGTGTCGACCTCGGCCGGGGTGACCAGCGCGCTGGACCTCACCCTGGACTTCGTCGCCGAGGACCACGGTCCCTCCCTGGCGCGGCTGGTCTCCAGGGTCCTGGTCACCTACTTCCAGCGGCCCGGGAACCAGGCGCAGATGAGCGTGCTCACCACACTCGACCCCGAGAACCTCCTGGTGCGCGGGGTGCTCACCCACATCCGCGACCACCTGGACGGCGATCTCTCCGCGAGCGTGCTCGCCCGCACGGCCGGGGTGAGCGCCCGACACCTGCACCGGCTCTGCCTGGCCCACACCGGCCGCACCCCCGCGTACCTGGTCCGCCGCGCCAGGGTCGAGGCCGCCGCCGACCTCCTGGAGTCCACCGCCCTCTCCGTCACCGAGGTGGCCGCCCGCTGCGGGTTCGGTTCCGCCGAGACCCTCCGCCAGGTCTTCGTGGACTTCTACGCGATCCCGCCCTCGCGCTTCCGGGCCGTCCACCGGCGTGCCTGAACACACCACGGCCCAACGTGTGGGCGTCGTCACCTCCGGGGCCACGGGGTCCGGTCCCACCCGCCCCGGGTCGGTATTGTGGAAAAGCAGGGCACAGCGACCCCGTCACGGGTCCCCTCGGAACCCTCCGCCAGGTCGGCACGGGTGAGTCGCGGCCCCTGCGATCCCGACCAGTTTTGGAGACGAGAACCCGGTGCGCGACCCCGCAGAACTGTACGAACTCCACCCCGGCTTCGACGATGTCACCGGGCTGGTGATGCTCGTCTGCCTGGACGGCTTCGTCGACGCCGGAAACGCTGGCAGCCAGTTGTCCGAGTCGTTGTTCGAGAGGTTCACCGCCGAGCAGGTCGTGACCTTCGACGTCGACCGCCTGGTGGACTACCGTCGCCGCAGACCACAGATGACCTTTGTCGAGAACGTCTGGACCGACTACACGCCGCCCAAGCTGGCGCTGTACCGGATGCACGACGCCGACGGACACCCCTTCCTGGTCCTGTACGGCCCCGAGCCGGACGGCGAGTGGGAGGCCTTCACCGCAGCCGTGTCCAGCCTCGTGGAACGGTTCTCCGTCTCGCTCTCCATCAGTGTCCACGGCATCCCCATGGCGGTGCCGCACACCCGGCCGGTGACGGTCACCCCGCACTCCACCCGCCCCGAGCTGATCGAGGGACACACCCCGTGGATCGGCCGGGTCGAGGTGCCCGCCAGCGCTTCCGCGCTGCTGGAGTACCGCCTCGGGGAGAACGACCACGACTTCGTGGGCTACGCCATCCACGTGCCCAGCTACCTGGCCCAGTCCACCTACCCCCGGGCGGCTATCGCCGCCCTGGAGTACGTGGACGGGGCGACCGGTCTCGCCCTGCCCAGCGAGGAGCTGGAGGAGGTGGCCGCCTCCACCGACGTGGAGATCGCCGAACAGGTCGCGGCCTCCGAGGAGGTCCAGCGCGTGGTGGCCAACCTGGAACGCCAGTACGACGACATCATGTCCTCGCGCTCCGAGGAGGGCGGCGGGCCGGTCCCGCTGTCCGACGACGGCACGGGGCTGCCCACCGCCGACGAGCTCGGCGCGGAACTCGAACGCTTCCTCGCCGAACGCGAGGGAGACGGAAACGGATGACCGTGTTCTACCAGATCCTCTTCAGCTCGGTCCTGCGCCACATGGACGCGGAGACGGTGCACAAGCTGAGCTTCGCCGCCCTGCGCGGCGTCACCGCCGTCCCCGGCGTGGCCGAGACCATGGGCAGGGTCCTGGGCCCGCGCGAGCCCGAGCTGACCGTGCACGCCTTCGGCCGTGAGTTCCCCGGCCCGCTGGGCATGGCCGCCGGTTTCGACAAGAACGCCGAGAGCCCGCGCGGCCTGGCCGCCCTGGGCTTCGGCTACGTCGAGGTGGGCACCGTGACCGCCCACCCCCAGCCCGGGAACCCCAAGCCGCGGCTGTTCCGTCTGGTGGCCGACCGCGCCATCGTCAACCGCATGGGCTTCAACAACGAGGGCTCCGCGCTGGTGGCCGAGCGCCTGCACCACCAGCGCCGCGGGCCCGTGCTCGGGATCAACATCGGCAAGACCAAGGTCACGCCCGAGGCCGACGCGCCCGCCGACTACGCCCTCAGCGCGCTGCGGCTGGCCCCCTTCGCCGACTACATGGTCATCAACGTCAGCTCGCCCAACACTCCGGGCCTGCGCAACCTCCAGGGCGTTGAGCAGCTGCTTCCCCTGGTCAACGCCGTCCGCGCCTCCCTGGCCGAGGCGGGCCGCCCCGAGCTGCCGCTGCTGGTGAAGATCGCTCCGGACCTGGCTGACGAGGACGTCGACGCCGTCGCCGACCTCGCGCTGGCCGAGGGCCTGGACGGGATCATCGCCACCAACACCACGATCTCCCGCGCCGGGCTGGACACCCCGGACACCGAGGTCGAGGCCGCCGGGGCCGGGGGCCTGTCGGGCGCCCCGCTCAAGGAGCGTTCCCTGGAGGTCCTGCGCCGCCTGCGCTCCCGTGTGGGTGACCGGGTCACCCTGGTCGCGGTCGGCGGCATCGAGACCCCCGAGGACGCCTGGGCCCGCATCCGCGCAGGTGCCACCCTGGTCCAGGGGTACACCGGGCTGATCTACGGCGGTCCGCTCTGGCCCCGCCGCATCCACCGGGGCCTGGTACGTCTGGTCCGCGCCGCCGGTTACCGGTCCGTCCAGGAGGCCGTGGGCTCGGACGCCCCGGCCCCCGCGCTCACGGTGGTCAGGCAGACCCCCGAGGCGAGCTGACCGACGACGCGGGCGGCCGGTGGGATCCCCCACCGGCCGCCCGCTGGCGTTCGCGGGACCGCTCCTACCAGTCGCCGTCCCAGTCGGGCGGGTAGACGTTGCCGGGTTCGGTGCCGCCGAGGGCCTGACCACTGGTCACGAACACGTAGTCCTTCTCGCGCAGCCGCTCGATGATCTCCGGGACCGCCGCGAGCGTGGCGGGCTGGGGGTCGTGCAGCAGCACCACGGCGCCCGGCCCGACCCCGGCGACCACGTTCTCCACGATCTCGTCCGGGGCGTGACCCTCCCAGTCCCGGCTGTCCACTGTCCACGCGACCTCCGCCATGTCCTGCGCGGCGATCTCCGCGTGCACGTCGTCGTTGGTGGCGCCGAACGGCGGCCGGAACCGCTCCACCGTGAACCCGGTCTGCCGCCGGACCATCGCGCTCACCGCCGCCGTCTGCGCGGCCAGGTGCTCGGGGTCCATCCTGTTCATGTGCTCGTGTTCGTCGCCGTGGCTGGCGATCTCGTGCCCCTCCGCGTAGGCGCGCCGCAGCACGCTCGGCCGGGTCAGGGTCGGGCCGCCGTTGAGGAAGAAGGAGGCGGTCACCTCCTCCTCGGCGAGGATGTCCAGCAGGTGCGGAGTGGCCTCCACCGGGCCGTCGTCGAAGGTCAGGGCCACGCACCTGGTCTCGCCGTCCCGGCAGTCCACCTCGGGGTCACCGGCGGTGACCACCCCTGGTGGTGGTCCGTCGGCGTCGTCGTTGGCCGCGGCCTCGGGCAGGTCGAGGTCGGGTTCCGCCACCAGGGAGGCCTCCCTGGCGCGCTCGCCCAGGCCCGACAGCAGGGGCCCGGCCACCTCGTGCCCGACCACCACGGTCCTGCGCCCCGGGGAGCTGTCGGGGACGTGTCCGTCGACGATGGGGGACAGGTGCCCGTCGTCGTACTCCACCACCAGGTCACCCGACGCGTTGAATCCGATCGAGTCGTAGGTCCGCAGCACCGGGTGCAGGGCGTCGGGGTCCACGTTCTCGTCGTCGGCGAGCTCCTCGCGCGCGATGGTGTTGAGCTCGGCCAGCTCCGCCTGCCCGAGCAGGAGTTGGGTGGAGTAGGAGACCGAGAGGTCGCGGGCGTCGTACCAGTACGTCGAGTAGCCCTCCCGCAGCCCGTGCATGTCCTCCTCGGTGCGGACCAGCCGGACCCCGAGGACGCCGTCCCCCGCGGCGACCAGCTCCCAGCCGATGTCCAGGCTCACGGGATCGCGGGTTCCGGCGCGGAAGTCCCGGACCTCCTGGTCCACCCGTGCGGCGAGATCCTCGGCGAAGGCCTCGGCGCCCTCGAACTCCGGGTAGGCGACGCTGACCTCCACCCCCTCCGGCTCGTGGGGGTGACCGGTGAAGTCCCCGGCGCCGCCGCGCCACTCACCGAGACCCTCCCCGGCCCCGTCCGCCAGCACGGTGAACCGTTGGGGATCGCCCGCGCCCACGCTCACGGCACCGTTCTCACAGGCGGCCAGCGGGAGGGCCAGCAGCACCAGCGCGGTTCCCGGCCAGAACGGGTGTCCCCGGCCGGAACGGGGCGGGGGAACGGTCCGGCCCGGTCCAACTCTCCTCGAAGCCAAAACCCGACTCCCTCGTCCCTCTAGGAGGTGCTCTCACGGTCGCTGGGAGCAACATAGGGGAGAACACCCCGGCCCCCGGTCCGGTGTCCACATGTGGACACCGGACCGGGGGCCGGGACGCTGGTCGGGCAGGTCGGGCAGTTCGGGCAGGTCGGGCAGTTCGGGCAGGTCGGGCTACTCCGAGCCGTCCGGGGCGTCGCCTTCCTCGGGCTCCTCCTCGGGGACGCCGTCGACGTAGGCGCGGCCCGGCTCCGCGGTGCCGAGCAGCTGCGACACCGTGACCATGCTGTACCCGCGGTCGTCCAGCTCACGGATGATGTCGATCGACGCGTCGATCGTCGTGGGGTGGATGTCGTGCATCAGGATGATCGCGCCGTGCTCGGCGCCGCCCAGCGCGCGCTTGCGCACCACGCTCGCCTTGCGGTCCCGCCAGTCGTTGGTGTCCGAGCTCCACAGGATCTGCGCCAGCCCGAGCTCCGCCGTGACCTCGGCAACCCGGTCGTTGGTGGCCCCGTAGGGCGGCCGCATCAGGTCCATCGTGTATCCGGTCTCCCGGTACACCAGGGCCTGCGTCACCTCCAGGTTCTCGCGGGCCGCACCCTTCGAGATCTCGGTCAGGTCGGGGTGGTCCAGCGTGTGGTTGGCCACCTCGTGCCCCTCGGCGTAGGTGCGCCGCACCACCCACGGGTGCTCGGTGACCGGGAGGCCGGTGACGAAGAAGGTGGCCTTGGCGTCGTGCGCGGCCAGGGCGTCCAACAGCTCGGGTGTGCGCCCGCCGGGGCCGTCGTCGTAGGTGAGCGCGACACACTTGGCGGCGGGGTCGGAACAGTCGACGGAGTCGTCACGCGGGGACAGCACACCCGGAGCGGCCTGGGACGACGAGCCGTCCTTCTCGGCCTCGGGAGCCTCGGAGATCCTGAACTCGCGCACTCCCGTGGTCGCGGCCTCGCGCACCCGCAGCCCGAGGTCGGAGAGCAGCGACTCGGCCTCGTCCCGGGGCAGCACCGCGTGTACCCGGCCCGCGCTGGCCGGGGCCACCTGCCCGGCGTCGAACTCCACCACGAGGTCGCCGTCCGGGTTGAAGCCCACCGAGTCGTACAGCGAGCTGATCGGATACAGGGCCGAGGGTGAGGCGTCGGTGTCGGACACCGCCTCGCGCACCCGCTCGTTGAGCTCGGCCAGCTCCGCCTGTCCGGCGAGGAGGCGGCTGGAGCCGTGCACCGCGCCCGTGTCGACCTCGTACCAGTAGGTGCTGTGACCCTCCCGGGTCTCCTCGGAGTCCGTCTCGGTGGTGGTCATCCGCACACCGACGATCCCGTCCTCGGCCGCGGTCAGCCCCCACTCACCGAGGAACGCGCGCGCCCCGGGGTTGGCCGCCTCGAAGGCGTGCACCTGGGCGGTCAGGGTGCGGTCCAGGAAGTCGGACAGCGGCCCGGCGTTCGGGATGGACGGGTAGGTGACGGAGACGTCCGCCCCTCCCTCATAGGGGAGGGTGACCTCCTCCGTTCCGGGAACCGCGTCGGGGGAGACCGTGGTCAGTTGGTCGGGTTCGCCTGTGGCCGGGGTCCGATCCCCGTTCTCGGTCGGCTGAGCGCCGTCGCCGCCCGCCAGAGCACTGTCCTCCAACAGTCCGGGTGGTCGGGCCGCCGACAGCACCAGCCCCAGAAGGACGACCATCGCGATCGCGACCGTGAGAAGGGGTTGGTCGGGAGCCATGGTCTGCCGGTCTTGCTGCTTCACCTGGGGTTCTCCACGTTCATCGTCAGACGAACGTTCGTGGGGGAGGCGGGGGAGCGCTCCCCCACGTAACGCTGGTTGTCGGTTGTGATGCCGCGGTCCCGGCGTGGGTTGACGCCGGGTGGGCAAGGGCCACGCCGAGTGCATGGGCGGAGGGGGCGCTCCCTATACTTGCACCCGTGGAAGGTACACGCTCCACCCTTGGTCACCCCGGAACCCCTCCGGGGCGGGCGTTGCGTGTCGAAAGAGGGAACCCGGTGCGAGTCCGGGACTGCCCCGCAGCGGTGAGTGGGAACGAACGTCGTCATAAGCACTGGTGATCCGACCGGAAAAGTCGGAAACCGGGAAGCGTCGACCAGTAGGAGGCCCGGCGGTAACGCCGGAGGAGCCCACGAGTCCGAAGACCTGCCTCCGCCCGGCGGCGCACCCGTGCCGTCGGTGGTCCCGTGCCCCGAGGGAGGGCCGAGGGCGGAGACAGCCATGCGCCGCGAGGCGTTCCTCGCTGTGTCCGCGTCCTCGCTCGCCTCGCGGCCGGTACCCGGCTTTCGACGAGGGAGAGAAGCTCCATGCCCAGCACCCCGGCCTCCGGGCCGTCCGTGCGTTCCACCGTGCACGGTTACCCGCGCATCGGCCCCGACCGCGAACTCAAGCGCGCCAGTGAGTCCTACTGGAAGGGCGACACCACCGCCACCGAGCTCGACACCGTCGCCTCCGAACTCCGCCTGGGCGTCTACGCCCAGCTGCGGGAGGCGGGCGTGGACGACCTGCCGTCCAACACCTTCTCCTTCTACGACCAGGTGCTGGACACGGCGGTCCTGTTCGACCTCGTTCCCGCTCGCTTCTCCTCCCCGGCACAGGCCGAGGAGCGGGACGAGCACCTGCGCCGCTACTTCGCGCTCGCCCGGGGCGAACAGGGCGCCCCGCCCCTGGAGATGACCAAGTGGTTCGACACCAACTACCACTACCTCGTCCCCGAGCTCTCTCCCAGCACCCGTCCGCGCCTGGTCGGTGACAAGCCCGTCACCGAGTTCCGCGAGGCCTCGGAGGCCGGGTTCCAGACCCGCCCCGTGCTGGTCGGACCGCTGACCTTCCTCCTGCTGGCCAAGGCCGCCGACGACGCTCCCGAGGGCTGGGAGCCCATCGAGCTCCTCGACCAGCTCCTGGACGCCTACGCCCGGCTCCTGTCCGACCTCCGGGCCGCGGGGGCCTCCGAGGTCCAGCTCGACGAGCCGATCCTGGCCACCGACGAGGGCCGCGCCGCCGTCGGCCACCTGGAGCGCGTCTACCAGCGCCTGGGCGCCCTCACCGACCGTCCCTCCCTCCTCGTCTCCACCTACTTCGGCTCCATCGGCGCCGCCGCCCTGCGCGTGCTCAAGGACTCCCCGGTGGAGGCCGTCGGCCTCGACCTCGTCACCGACTCCGAGGGCGTCGAGGATCTGGCCGCCGTCTCCGGCCTGGGCTCCACGCGCCTGGTCGCCGGCGTCGTCGACGGCCGCAACGTGTGGCGCACGGACCTGCCCGCCGCCGTGGCTGAGCTGGGCACTCTGCTCGCCCTCACCGACGAGCTCACCGTGAGCACCTCCTGCTCGCTGCTGCACGTGCCGATCGACCTGGACGCCGAGACCTCGCTCGCCCCCGAGCTGCGCGCGGCCCTGGCCTTCGCCAAGCAGAAGGCGGCGGAGGTGGCCCTGCTCGGCCGGGTCCTCACCGAGGGCGAGGACGCCGGGTTCGACGCGGCCGCCACCGGGAACCCGTCGTTCACCGACGCCCGTGTGCGCGCCCGTCTGGACGCTCTGGGCCAGGACGCCTACGAGCGTCCCGAGGACCGTGGCGCTCCCACCGACGTCACGCTCACCACGACCACCATCGGCTCCTTCCCGCAGACCGCCGAGCTGCGCCGCGCCCGCGCCGCGCACCGCAGGGGCGAGCTGGCCACGGAGGAGTACGAGCGCACCCTGCGTTCGGAGATCGACCGCGTCATCGCGCTCCAGGAGGAGATCGGCCTGGACGTCCTCGTCCACGGCGAGCCCGAGCGCAACGACATGGTCCAGTACTTCGCCGAGCAGCTGGAGGGCTACGCGACCACCGAGCGCGGCTGGGTGCAGTCCTACGGTTCGCGCTGCGTGCGTCCCCCGATCCTGTTCGGCGACGTCTCACGCCCCGAGCCGATGACGGTCGAGTGGATCACCTACGCGCAGTCGCGCACCGACAAGCCCGTCAAGGGCATGCTGACCGGACCGGTCACCATGCTCGCCTGGTCGTTCGTCCGTACCGACCAGCCGCTGGGTGAGACCGCCCGCCAGGTGGGTCTGGCCCTGCGCGACGAGGTCGCGGACCTGGAGCGGGCGGGCATCCGCCACATCCAGGTGGACGAGGCGGCCCTGCGTGAGCTGCTGCCCCTGCGCGAGGAGCAGCGCCAGGCCTACCTCGACTGGGCGGTGAACTCCTTCCGCCTGGCAACCTCCGGGGTGGCGGCCAGCACCACCATCCACACGCACATGTGCTACTCGGAGTTCAACCAGATCGTCGGCGGCATCGAGGCGCTGGACGCCGACGTCACCAGTGTCGAGGCGGCTCGTTCGCGCATGGAGCTCGTGGAGGCCCTCGGCCAGCGCGGCTACAAGCGGGGCATCGGCCCGGGCGTGTACGACATCCACTCGCCCCGGGTGCCCTCGGTCGAGGAGATCGAGACCTCGCTGCGGCTCGCGGCCACGCACGTGGACGCCGGGAACCTGTGGGTCAACCCGGACTGCGGTCTGAAGACCCGTGGTTACGCGGAGGCCGAGCAGGCGCTGCGCAACATGGTCGAGGCGGCCCGCCGGGTCCGCGCCGACCTCGCCTAGGGGACCGAACGCGCGGAAGGGGGCCACGGCGTCGCCGCGGCCCCCTTCGGTGTCCTCACCGCTACGCGGCTCGCACGGGTCAGCTGTCCCCGACGATGGCCAGAGCCTCGTTGGCGGCGTTGACCATGATGTCCTCGGTGTTGTCCGGAAGGACGAGGCCGTCGTGGTCGCCTCGGGTGGTGTCGAGGTAGTAGGTCACCGTGATGATCAGGTTGTCCTGACGCATCAGCAGGCTGGCCTCGGGGAGCTTGTCCCCGAGCAGGTCGGACTTGGTGATGACCAGGTGCGCCTCGCTGCCGAGACCCTCGACCTCCTCGTCCACCTCGATGTCCTCGGCGTCGTAGCGGTCCGACTCGGATTCGCCCCGGATGCGCTCCAGCGTGTACTGGATGTCCTCGGAGGCGGCCTCCGGGGAGTCGCTGGCGCTGTAGGGGAGCTTGAAGCCCACCTCCAGCGAGCCGAAGCCCTCGGTGGAGCTGCTCTCGGGGAGGTCGCCGAGGTTGGAGCAGCTCGACGTGTTGTCGGAGACGTACTTGCTGCCGCTGTCACGGAGGACGAAGTCCGTCTGCACCTGGTCGGTGAAGGACTCGCAGGGCTCGGTGGGCAGGGCGTGGGGCGGGTCGCCGAGGGCGCTGTTCGAGGCGGGGGCCTCCTCCTCGGACTCCTCCTCGGCGGGCTCCTCCTCTTCCGTGACCTCGGAGGTCTCGTCGGGGCCGGAGGCGATCTCCTCGCCGCCGTTGCCGTTGGTGACGAGCATGACGACCACGGCGATCACCAGGACGACGATGACCACACCGCCGCCGATGACCACCCACAGGCCGGCCTTGCTGCCTCCGCCGCCCTGCTGGGGCGGCTGCGCGGGCGGGTACCCGCCGGGGCCCATGGGACCGCCGGGGCCCATAGGACCGCCCGGGCCCATGGGGCCGCCGGGGCCGGGGCCGTAGGGCGGCTGGCCGCCCGCGTACATGCCCTGGTCGTGGCCGGGGGCACCGGGGTAGGGGCCCTGCTCGTGACCGGGTGCGCCCGGGTAGGGGCCCTGCCCGTAGCCGGGCTGTCCGCCGGTGGCGGCGTCACCGTAGGGGTTTCCCTGCGGCGGGCCGTAGGGCGGCTGTCCGCCGGTGCCGTCCCCGCCGCCGTAAGGATTCTGCGGTGGCTGGTTGTAAGGTCCGTTTTCGCTCATGGCTCCCCTCGCCCGGTGATGTGGTGACCGTCATGTGTGAGGCGCACGTTCGCGCCCGTGAGTTCTCACGAGTTCCCGTGATCTGGCCACCGGCGGATCGCCGGGTGGGTGACAGCACGGGGAACCGTGGGGGAGGTGGGCCCGCCTCGGACGCCGTGACCGCGGGCGAGAGCGGACGGGCGAGGGCGGGAGTTCCCCGTGTCGTGAGGAGGTCCCCGGTTCAAACGGGGCGCCGACCGCCGTGTGTGGAGCCAGCGGGTCGGTCCCCGCAGGCCAGGGGTCGGGACGCCTTGCATCTTAGCCCTGACCGGTGTCAACAGGGCAGGTCGGACCTGGGGTAGGAGGGTGAATCGTCACCGTTTCGTGCTTCTGACACACCAGTTGGTCATTTGCGAGACTTAATCGTGATGTCCTCGCGTGGACGGGGCAGCGGCTCTCGGGTATTGGAGCGCATCGACATCACGCCCGTGGGCCACCGGGCGTGTGGCCCCGCGGCCGCCCATGACCTGCGCGACCGCGCCGCACCGCGGAACCGTGCGCGTCGTGTTGCCCCTGTGGCCGGTTGTGGCCAGGGGGAACACGCCCGCCACCGGGACCCAAGGGTCAGAACATCGAGATGTGCACGTGGTCGAAGTGGTTCTCGGTCATGTTGCCCCGGTCGGACATCGCCCGCCAGCCCTCGTCGCCGCGCCGCACGTCCCAGATCTGCTGGCGGTAGATGATGTACATGATCCCGAGGTCGTCGGCGTTCTCCATGGCCCACTCCGAGATCGCCCAGCCGCGGTCGATCTCCTCCTGGCTGGGCATGCCGCCGTTCGGATCCAGCATGAAGTCGCAGGCCCGGCCCTTGGGGTGCTCGCCGACCACGAAGCCGCCGTCGGGTCGGTAGCAGCCGACCCCGCCCACGTCGTCGCCCCGTCCGAACTCCTCGATCACGAGGTCCCGCATCTGTTCCGTGCGGGGCGTGATGCTGTTGTGCGACTGCATGGGCTGGTTCGGGTGGTCGGCGATCAGGACGTGCACCTCCGACCTGCGGTCCTCCAGCTCGGTGAGGTCCTCCGAGGCCTCGTCCAGACGCTCCTGGGCGTTCTGCTGGGCCACCTCGTCGCGGGAGAGCGCCTGGTTGAGGTGGTCGATCTTCTCCTGGTTCGTGGTGGTCAGGTAGTCGATGACCACGGCGCGGTCGATGACCTCGTCCGGTTCGGCCTCCACGAACAGCGACATGGCCGGGTCGATCCCGCTGCTGGTGTAGGTGGCCACTGCCAGGGAGACCACCTGGTCGCGGGCCTCCCCGACCTCCTCGCGGGTGCCGTCGGCGCGTCCCTGCGCCCGTTCGGCCTCCTCCATCACCGCCTCCATGTCCCGCAGTTCGCCCTCGTACTCCTCGGTCAGGGTCTCGGCCCGGGACTTGAGGTCGCTCATGCTCTCCGGCTCCCGGGGCGGTAGCCCGGGGGCGGGGGCGGCCGAGGCGGACAGGGGGACCAGCGCCGTGGCGGCCATGAGGGAGAGGGAGAGCGCGGCCACCCGCGCGCCACCGGGACGAACGAGGGAGGCCAGCGCGGACCCGGCCGAGGCGGACAGCGCTCGCGCGCCCTCGGCCAGGTCGGCCAGGGCCTCATGCCGCGTACGGGCCGGGGGATCGGGCGCCCAGAAGTCCGCGTGGTCGTCGGCGGTGCCCCGTGGACGACCGGACCCCACCGCACCACCGGGGTGCACTGTGTCTTCGGTCTGCGCTGTGTCCTCGAACTGCACGGTGTGGTCTCCTCAGGCCCACGCGCGTCCCCCTGCCTGCGGGCAGGGGGCGCTGTGGGTGCGTCTGATCGTCTTTCCCGGGCGGGCGCGGCGGCCTGCGGCTGCCAGCTGCCCTCGGTGCTCATGGCGCGTGCGCGCCCATGAAGAGTCACGGGACGATAATGAGTGTAGGCACTCATGAGGACTTTCGGGTGGGAGAGTACGGTACGTCTCTCCCACAAAGGCCTCGATGTGTTCTAAATAACCACATTCAGGTCAAGTATTTTGCTGAACCGACCCGGTCAGCCATGGTTGAGTTGGTGCCGTGAAGGCTCCTGAGCACGGCAAAGCGACCCCCGCCACCACGGCGAACACCACCCGGCGGTGCGTTCCGCTGCCCGGCGGTCGCTGTCGCATGCCCCGCTAGTCACCTCTGACAACGAGCCGGTCCGGCCCCGTGCCGGGCCACCCCTCGGGGCCGCCCTCCACACGCCCCCGTGACCGCCGGACGTACCGGCGCGTCGCCGTCGCCCGCCAGGTGGGCGCTTCGTACGCTCGGGTGTGGGCGTCAGACCCACGCTGAGTCCAGAGCCCTCCTGTGTCCGCGAGCGGCCTCCGGGACACCACCGCCAGACGTCGATGGGAAAACCGTGATTGACGCAGTGGGTCTACACAAGACCTACAGGTTGAAGAAACGCAAGGTGCACGCCCTGAACGGGGTGGACCTGCATGTCGAGTCCGGCGAGATCTTCGGGGTCGTGGGCCAGAGCGGTGCGGGAAAGAGCACCCTCCTGCGCTCGGTGAACCTGTTGGAACGCCCCGACAGCGGCACCGTGCGCGTGGGGGACGAGGAACTCACCTCCCTGCGCGGCGCCCGTCTGCGCGCGGCCCGGAGGGGGATCGGCATGGTGCACCAGCACTTCGCCCTGCTCTCCTCCCGCACGGTCGCGGGCAACGTCGGCTTCCCCTTGGAGGTCGCCGGGGTCTCCCGCTCGAAGCGGGCCACCCGGGTGGGTGAACTCCTGGAACTCGTGGGCCTGGGGGACAAGGCGCGCGCCTACCCCTCCCAGCTCTCGGGTGGGCAGAAGCAGCGCGTGGGCATCGCCCGCGCCCTCGCCTCCGACCCCCACGTCCTGCTGAGCGACGAGGCCACCTCCGCCCTGGACCCTGCCACCACCGACTCGATCCTGGCCCTGCTGCGCCGCCTGCGCGACGAACTGGGTCTGACGATCCTGCTGATCACCCACGAGATGGACGTGATCAAGCGGATCTGCGACTCCGCGGCGATCATGGAGAACGGCGAGTTCCTGGAGTCCGGCCGCGTGCTCGACCTCATCGGGACCCCGGGCTCCCTGCTGGCGCGCTCGCTCTTCCCCCTGCCGGACAACGGCGGCCCCCAGAGCGTGGTCATCACCTACCCGCGCTCCTTCGACGAGCCCTTCATGTCCGAACTCACCCGCCGCTTCGACGTGGACGTGAACATCCTCGGCGGCGGCGTGGAACAGGTCGCCGGGCAGTCCGTGGGGCGCCTCAGCGTCGACATGCGCGGGGAGCGCCGCCGTGAGGCGCTCAGCTACCTGTCCGAGCACGGCCTGCTGGTCGAGGAGGCCGGAAAGTGACCATCAACCCCGCCGACGTCCTCGTCCTCGCCCAGGAGGGCAACGCCGTCTCCGCCATCGGCGACTTCCTCGCGGACTGGCCCAACATGTGGCCCAGCCTGTGGCTCGGCACCCAGGACACCATCTACATGGTGTGGTGGGCGACCGTCTTCAGCGTCCTGGTCGGCCTGCCTCTGGGCGTGCTCCTGGTCGCCACCGACAAGGGCGGTCTCGTTCCGGCCCCGGCGGTGCGCGCCGTGCTCAGCGCCATCGTCAACATCGGCCGTTCGCTGCCCTTCATCGTGCTCATGGTGGCGGTGCTCTCGCTCACCCGCTTCCTGGTCGGCACGACCCTTGGCCCCACGGCCGCGATCGTGCCGCTCAGCATCGGAGCCATCCCGTTCTTCGCCCGCCTGGTGGAGACCTCCCTGCGCGAGGTCGACCGCGGGGTGGTCGAGGCCGCGCACGCGATGGGCACCCGCAAGTTCACCATCGTGGGCAAGGTGATGCTGCCCGAGGCCATGCCCGGTCTGATCGCCGGTCTGGTGATGACCGTGGTCACGCTCATCTCGTACTCCGCGATGGCCGGTGCCATCGGCGGCGGCGGCCTGGGGGACCTCGCCATCCGCGAGGGCTACCAGCGCTTCAACGACCACTACCTCTGGGCCACCGTGATCCTGCTGATCGTGATCGTGCAGGTCGCGCAGAGCCTGGGCGACCTGCTCGTGCGCAGGCTGTCCCGGCGCTGACCCAGGGCTCCGCCCCCCGACACCAACCCCCGCCCCCCTCCAGAGCGATACGGATCCAACGGCAAGGAGACATCGATGACAGGGACGAACGTGCTGCGAGGGGTCGCCGCGGCCGGTGCCGAGGCGGTCCTGCTGGCGGGCTGTGGAAGCCCCAGCGAAAGGGCGTCCGACGACGGCGGCGAGGAGGGTGTCGTGACCCTGCGGGTGGGCGCCACCCCGCTGCCACACGCGGAGATCCTTGAGTTCGTCAACGACGAACTGGCGGCCGACGCCGGACTGGCGGTCGAGGTGGTCGAGTACACCGACTACAACCAGCCGAACGCGGCCCTGGCCGAGGGCGAGCTCGACGCGAACTACTACCAGACGGTCCCCTTCCTGGAGGAGTACCTGGAGGGCAACCCGGGCACGGAGCTGTCCTACGTGGCCGACGTGCACCTGGAGGCCTTCGGCCTGTACTCCGAGAACCTCGCGGACCTGGACGACCTCCCCGAGGGCGCGAAGATCGCCGTGCCCAACGACGCCTCGAACATGGACCGGGCCATGCGCCTGCTTGCGGAACAGGACGTGATCACCCTGGCCGACGGCACGGACGGCCAGGCCACGGAGTCCGACATCGAGGACAACCCGCTGGACGTCACGATCACTCCGGTGGAGGCGGCCCAGCTGCCGCGCTCCCTCCAGGACGTGGACGCGGCCGTGGTCAACGGCAACTACGCCCTGGAGGCGGACCTGCCCGAGACCGCCAACGCGCTGGCCTGGGAGGAGACCGAGGACAACCCGTACGCCAACGGCCTGGTGGTGCGCACCGAGGACGTGGAGTCGGAGGACCTGGTCCGGCTCAACGACCTCCTGCACAGCCAGGAGGTGCGCGACTTCATGGAGGAGCGCTGGCAGGGCATCGTGGTCCCGGTCGGGCCCGGCTCGGACTAGTCCGAGCCTCCCGTGCCTCGTGATCGGCCCCGGTGGGACGTCCCACCGGGGCCGTCCGCCCACCGAGACGGACCGTAACGGTTGAATCTCGGGGCGGTGTGACTCCGTTGACTCACGCGGGGGCGTCTGCTTCGGTGAATGGGAGCGCTCCCAAGCGATCCACCCGCCACGGAAGGTGCGTACCGAAGAAGTGAGCAACCCCAACGACTTCCCCGAAGGCTTCCTCTGGGGGGCGGCGACCGCCTCCTTCCAGATCGAGGGCGCCACCACCGCCGACGGTCGAGGCCGCAGCATCTGGGACACCTTCGCCGACACCCCCGGCAAGGTCCTCAACGGGGACACCGGTGACCCCGCCGACGACCACTACCACCGCTACGCCGAGGACGTCGCCCTCATGCGGCGCCTCAACCTCGGCGCCTACCGCTTCTCCGTCGCCTGGCCCCGCGTCGTCCCCGACGGCACCGGCCCCGTGAACCAGGCCGGGATCGACTTCTACGACCGCCTGGTCGACAGCCTCCTGGAAGCGGGCATCCAGCCCTGGGCCACCCTCTACCACTGGGACCTGCCCCAGCCCCTCGAGGACGCCGGAGGCTGGCCCGCCCGGGACACCGCCTACCGTTTCGCCGACTACTCACGGGTGGTCGCCGAGGCCCTCGGAGACCGGGTCACCCACTGGATGACCATCAACGAACCCTGGTGCGCCGCCTTCCTCGGCTACGAGAACGGCCACCACGCCCCCGGCCGCCGGGACGCCGCGGCCGCCCTGGCGGCCACCCACCACCTGCTGCTGGGCCACGGCCTGGCAGCCGAGGCGATCCGCTCCACAGGCCACCCCTCGAAGATCGGCCTGGCGCACAACCAGGCGGTCATCCGGCCGCACGGCGCCAACGCCGCGGACGCCCGGGCGGCACGCCGCGCGGACGGCGTGCGCAACCGCATCTTCACCGACCCCCTGCTCAAGGGCTCCTACCCCGCCGATGTCGTGGCCGACCTCGCCGACATCAGCGACTTCTCGTTCGTGCAGGAGGGCGACCTGGAGACCATCTCCACGCCCCTGGACTTCCTCGGCGTCAACTACTACTCACCCGAGTTCGTCGCGGGCTCGGCCAAGGGCATCGACCCCGCCCTGGTCAGCGGTGACGGCGACGCCTGGCTGGGGGCGGACCCCGACGAGGTCCACGTCTCCCAGGGGCTGCCCGTCACCCACATGGGCTGGGAGATCGACCCCACCGGCCTCTACGACGTCCTCCAGCGGCTGGCGGGGGAGAGCGGCGGCGTCGACCTGTACGTGACCGAGAACGGGTGCGCGTTCGAGGACACGGTCAGCGAGGACGGCGCGGTCCACGACCCCGACCGCACCGACTACTACGAGGGCCACCTGCGGGCCGCGAGGGAGGCGATCCACGCCGGGGTGCCGTTGCGCGGTTACTTCGCCTGGTCACTTCTGGATAATTTCGAGTGGGCATGGGGATACTCCCGCCGGTTCGGGATCGTCCACGTGGACTACGAGACGCAGGAGCGCGTGGTCAAGGACACCGGACACTGGTACGCGGAGCTGGCCAGGACAGGCCGGTTCCCCGCGCGGTAGACCACCGGTGGTCGACAGCGAGCGTTCGCGGGGCCCCGTCGTACGGGCGCCCCGCGAACGCTCGGGTCGGCCCGTGCCCGAGCGCACACACAACCGCCGTCCGGGAGACCGGCGGCATGACGTCCAAGGAGCCCCAAGTGGCCAAGAGTGGCGGTCGGCAGCGACCGACCCTGGAGATGGTGGCGGAACGGGCCGGGGTCGGCCGCGGCACCGTCTCCCGGGTGATCAACGGGTCGTCCCAGGTCAGCGCGAGGACCCGCGAGGCCGTCCACGCCGCGATCGCCGAACTGGGGTACACCCCCAACCAGGCGGCGCGCACCCTGGTGACCCGACGCACGGACACGATCGCGCTGGTCGTCTCCGAGTCGCGGGACCGCCTGTTCGCGGACCCGTTCTTCGCCGACATCATCCGAGGGGTGAGTTCGGTGCTGCACGAGCGGGACCTCCAGCTCATGCTCACCACCGCCCGGGGCGAGGCCGAGCACAAGCGCGTGGGCGAGTACCTCAGCGGCTCGCACGTGGACGGTGCCCTCCTGGTGTCCCTGCACCGCGACGACCCCCTCACCTCGCGCCTGGCCGAGTCCGGGGTGCCCGTGGTCCACGGCGGCCGTCCCTACTCCGACGCCCAGCCCGCTCCGTTCCGCGTCGACATCGACAACCTCGAGGGCGCGAGGGTGGCCACCCGCCACCTGCTGGACGCCGGGTACGCCAGGATCGCCACCATCACCGGGCCGCAGGACATGAACGCCGGTGTGGCGCGCCTGCGCGGGTACCGCGAGAGCATGACCGCCGCCGACCGGGACGTGGACGAGCGCCTCGTGGTCCAGGGCGACTTCAGCGTCGAGGGCGGGGCCGAGGCCATGGCCCGGCTGCTGGACCAGGGCGGCGAGCCCGACGCGGTCTTCGCCGCCTCCGACATGATGGCCGTCGGAGCCATCCGCGCCCTGCGCGAACGCGGCCTCAGCGTGCCCGGGGACGTGGCACTGGTCGGTTTCGACGACACCCTCATGGCCCAGCACAGCGACCCGTCGCTGACCACCGTCCACCAGCCCACGGTCCAGATGGGCCAGGAGATGGCCCGACTCCTCGTGGACGTGGCGATCCCGCGCACCGCCGAGGCCCGGACCATCCTCCTCGACACCCGACTGGTGGTGCGCGACTCCGCGTGAGCCCCGGACGGGCGCGGGCCGCCCACCGGCGCGTTAGCCCCCTGACCGCTGGACTCGCGTGTGCCGCCTGTGCGAGGCTGGTCGCGATTTCGCGGAAGACGGTGGGGGCACATGAAGTCGACGCGGGAACCGACCCACGCCAGGTGCGCGATCTCCGCGTGCGGTTGGTGCGACCGGAACGGGAACCACTGCCGGTTCTGCTCCGGGACGGGGTGGTGGCGGCCGGAGCGGCCCCACCGGGAGGTCAACGGGCTGGTCGTCTGGCACCGGGTCGAGGAGCCCTGTCGGGGCTGCGCCGGAACCGGCAAGGAACACGGGTCGACCGCCGCCTCCTGAACCGCGCCACCGGGGGAGCGGCTCCCCATGCCCGTTTCGAGGGCACCCGACACCGAGCCCAATGGGACTCGTGAGCAAACGTGGAGGAACATTGCGCTGGGTCACCTATCTGTCACCGAGCGGTGGCGGCGCGCGCGTGGGGGCGCTGGACGACGGTGACGTGATGGGCAGCCCGGGGACGCGGAGCCTCGGCGAACTGCTGGAGGGCGGGAACGACGCCCTGGCGGCCGCGCACGAGCGGGCCGTGGACGGCGCGATCGAGATCATCGTCGAACCCGAGGCCCGCATGTGCGCCCCGGTCGCGCCCACCGCGCCGGTGCCGGTGCGGGTGGGGGACCGCGTGTTCGAGATCGGCCCCGAGCTGGTGCGCGGGGTGGACGACGCGGTGGCGCCCGAGGCGCGGTCGGCCCGGGTGGGCGTGGCCGCCCTGGCCGGGGGGTCGGGGCCCACGAGCGCCTACACCCCCGCCTGCCTGTGGCTGGACGAGGCGGGCGAGCCGGTGGAACTGATCCTCGGCCCGGTCCTGACCACCGCCGATGATCTCTCCGGTGACGCGGTGGAACTCAGCACCTCGGTGGACGACAGGGAGAACGGGCGCGGCCGGGTCGCGCCCGGCCACGACTGGCTGGTGTCGGGGCCCGGACGGGTCCGCGCGCTGCTGCCGGTGGCCACTCCCGCCCTGGAGGCCGACGACGAACTCTTCGTGGACGCCGGGGAGCTGGGCACCTACGAGGTCAGGGTCGGTTCCCAGGTCTGAGCGGCCCGTGCCGGCCCCGGCTCAGGGGGTGAACTCCCAGTGCCAGGGCTCGAACCCGCCCCGGGCCCACTCCGGGTTGTCCCAACCGTGCTCAGGGCCGTGGTCGAGCATCCACCGGTGCTCCGGGGCGTCGAGTTCGTTCACACCGCCGCACAGGTCCACGGCGACGCCCAGACCGTGCGCGCTGGTGCCCGGCTCGGCCGCCATCCCGGGGAGCATCTCCTGGAAGAGACGGACCTGCTCGTGGTACGGCCGGTAGGAATCGGTCACACACATCGGGCGGCCGAACTCTGACCGGAAATCACCGTCGAGTTCGATGAAGGCAGCGGCGGCGTCGGCACGCAGCCGTTCGCCGGGCTGCGGCAGCGGACACAGCACACCGTCCGGTGCCCGCCCGTTCTCGAAGTCCCCGGTTCCTCCGGCGCAGCCGCCGTCCCCGGCGGCCTCCTGGGCGCTCTCCCGCGCGCCCTCCGCGCCGCCCACGGCCCCACGGGCGTCCGCCAGGGCCTGCTTGCGACGCGCCTCCTCGTCCCCGGGATCCCGGGTGTCGGCCAGGGCGGCCTCCAGCCGGGTCTGCTGTTCCAGGAGCTTCTCGGTCCGGCCCTCCTGTGCGGCGATGGCCTCCAGGGCGGTCTCCCGGGCGGTGTCCGCCGCCTCGGTGGCCTCGGCCTGCTCCTGCTCGGCGGCCTCCGCCGCCCCGGCCAGGGTGTCGGTGGCCACCTGCGAGGCCTGGGCCCGGGAGAGATCGGCTGAGCGGCGCTCCCCGAACAGCAGGAGGTAGGCGCCGCGCTCCAGGGCGTGGGTGGGCCCCTCCGGGCTGGTCCAGGCCTGCATGAGGCTCAGGTCCGCGCCCTTGTAGGCGCTGGCGGCCTGGCGGGCCGCGCCCAGCCGGGCGCCCTCGTGGTGCCGGTCAGCCGCGTCAGCGCGGTGGTCGGCGGCCTCGCGCTCGCCGGTGAGCTCCTCCAACCGGGCGCTCTCCTCCTCGTAGGCCAGGATGCGCTCCGTGGCGCTCTCCCTCAGGGCGGCCGCCTCCGCGCGCGCCGTGGCCAGCTCCACGCGCAGCCGGTCCAGGTCCGCCGGTTCGGGATCGGCGACCCCCGCGGTTCCGGGAGCCGCACAGGTGACGGCGAACAGAAGCGCGGTGCTCAACGGAAGCAGTGTTCGGACCGAAAAGCGGCGGAGCGCACGGCTCTGTCCTGAACTGCGAGGAATGCCTTGGGCGATCTGAATGTGACTCCGGGTGATCGGACCCGGGCGCGGCGAGGTGCGCATTTCCGCCTTCCCCTCGGGGCCTGCGTACACGTCCCGTCACGATGTCACGGATAGCTGGCGGGGAAGCGGAAGCTGGCGGTGTGTCCAAATAGTTACCTCATTGTCCGACCGGGTTTCGGTCGACCAGTCTGACCTGGGGGATTGGTCCTAATGCGCACAGGGACGGGATTACGGCCACCGTTGGCGCTGGATGATCTTGCTGGATGGGCGTCAATCGCCCGAAGCGAGCCCTTCTCGCCCATTGGTACGCTATGCACCGCACGCGCACCACGACAGTGTCGGTGCGCGGCGCCTCTCCTCCCAGGCGAGTCCGGCGGACAGTCTTCACATCTCCCCACATTCCCACTGCTTCCTGTTTCTGGTGGACCACTGTGGTCATGCCGACCTTCCGGTCTGGAGCGGTCCGATCCCTGGGTTCAACAGCCGTTCGAGGCGGTGACACGAAAGGTTGCGAGGGTCCGTGTCGACACGAGCGACGAAAAGCGGGGCCAGCGCTCAGAGCGAGGCAGCGCAGGCCGAAAACGCCGATGCCAAGCCCCGGCGCAGAGCCATCTGGTGGCGGCCACGTAACTGGCGGGTGCGCTCCCGACTGGTGGCCCTCATCGTCATCCCGACCGCCGTCGCGCTAGCGCTCGGCGGACTGCGGGTCTACGAGGCCTCGGTCTCCACCGTCACCCACGCGCACATCGAGGACCGAGCCCAGGTGGGCGTCCTCATCGTGGACCTGGCCAACCAGCTGGGCCGCGAGCGCACGGCCAGCGCCGTCTTCATCTCCGACAACGCGGACCCGGACCGACGTTCGGACGAACTCCGCCAGGAGATGGAGACCGAGCGGGCCGCCACACTCGACATCCAGAGCACCCTGAACGCCCGTCTGGACGACATGGGCGCGATGGACGGCGACCTGGCGCAGACCAGGCTCGCCGCGATGCGCAGCCAGCTCTCCACACTGGAGTCCCTGCGCACCGAGGTCGACTCGACCCGCATCACGGTCCTGCCCGTCGTGACCAAGTACCGGACCATCGCCCGGTCGCTGTCCGACTTCAACCAGACCATCGCGGACGAGACCAACGACACCGAGCTGCGTGAGGCCGTCCGCGCCCTCACCGCGCTGTCCAACGCCCGCGACCAGCTCTCCTACGAGACCGCGCTGATGGGCCACTCCCTGGCCCGCAACACGATGACCGGCGGTATCTCCGAGGCCATCGACTCCAGCCGGGCCCGCTACGAGAACGAGATCTCGAACTTCATCCAGGCCGCCTCGCCCCAGCAGCGCGCGGTGTTCGACGAGAACTTCACCGGTCTCGAGGTCAGCCAGGTCTCCACCATGCGTATGCGCGTCATGTACCGCGCCGACCGTGGAGACCCCCTGACCAACGTCACCCCCAACGACGGCCCCGAGGACTACGCGGCCATCGCGGACACCGCCCTGGAGCGACTCAAGACGGTCGAGTCCAGCCTGGCGGAGGGCATCGCCGCCGACGCCAACGACCTGCGTGACCAGGCCCTGTTCCGCACGATCATGGACCTCATCATCGTCGCGGGCGTGCTCCTGGCCGTCTTCATCCTGACCTCCCTCGTGGTCCGCTCCCTGGTGCGCCCGCTGCGCACCCTGGAGGACGGCGCACGCCGCGTCGCCGAGCGCGACCTGCCCGAGGCGATCAACCGGATGCAGGAGGCCGGGACGGTCCCCGAGTCCGTCAAGGTCAGCCCCATCGAGGTGCACACCCACGACGAGATCGGCGAGGTCGCCCGCGCCTTCGACGACGTCCACAGGGTCGCCCTGACCCTGGCCTCCGACGAGGCCGCGCTGCGCAGCAACGTCAACGCGATGTTCGTCAACCTCTCCCGCCGAAGCCAGACCCTGGTGGAGCGGCAGCTGCGCCTGATCGACGGTCTGGAGCAGTCGGAGCAGGACGCCGACCGCCTCTCCGACCTCTTCCAGCTGGACCACCTCGCCACGCGCATGCGGCGCAACAACGAGAACCTGCTGGTCCTGTCCGGTCAGGACAACACCCGTAAGTGGGCCCAGCCCGTCCCGCTCGTCGACGTCCTCCGAGGCGCCGTCTCCGAGGTCGAGCAGTACGAGCGCGTCAACGTGCGCGCCCCCTCCCACATCTCGGTGCTCGGCCGTCCGGTCAACGACGTCATCCACCTCGTCGCCGAGCTGGTGGAGAACGCCACCTCGTTCTCCCCGCACGACACCGAGGTGCTCGTCAGCGCCAAGACCCTGGACAGCGGCGCCGTGCAGGTCGACGTGACCGACAGCGGCATCGGGATGGCCCCGGACGACCTCGCGGCGATCAACGCCCGCCTGGCCGCCCCGCCCGTCATCGACGTCGCGGTCTCGCGCCGCATGGGCCTGTTCGTGGTCTCGCGCCTGGCGCACCGGCACGGCATCCGCATGGCTCTCAAGGAGGCGCACGGCGGCGGCACCACCGCCAGCGTCGTCTTCCCGCCGGACCTGCTCATCACCCCGGTCGAGGGCCAGCACGCCCTGGGCGGGGTCGGGAACCGCCCCGAGCTGTCCGCCGGGGCGCCCGACACCTTCGCCGAGGCCGAGGCGGCCTTCGCCGCCAGCCCCGCCGCCGAGGAGCCGGGCGACCCCTGGAACAGCCAGGAGTCCGGCGACCTCACCGGCGACCTGGGCGGTCTGCCCAAGCGCAAGCCCATCGGTGGCCGCACCGACGAGCACCCGCCCAGCGGCCAGGACCTGTGGAACACCACCAGTACCGGCTCCGTCTGGGAGCCGCCCAACCGCGCCGAGGGCATGTCGCCCAACAGCGGCCTGACCGACAACGCCAACCCGGTCGTCGACCCCTACGACGTGCCCGAGGAGGACGAGCCGAAGCAGGAGGAGACCACCGGTCGCAGCCTGTTCGACCCGGCCCCCCGCAACAGCACGGACACGGGTTCGTTCAGCGCCCCGGACTCCGGTGCCTTCCGCCGTCCCACCGACACGGGCGCCTTCGGCCGCCCCGCCTCGGAGAAGGGCGGATTCGGAAGGAATCCCGAGCCCGAGAACCGGAGCAGGGACTCCTACGACGCCTTCGGCACCGGTAGCCACCGGAGCGGGGTCTTCGACACCGGGTCCCGCGAGCCCCGCCAGCCGGAGACCCCGGCGGCGCCGGCTCGCGGTGAGGACAACACCGAGACCTTCCCGGCGATCTCCTCCTGGGACACCGGCGCGCAGCAGCCCCACCAGGCCGCGCCGCAGTCCCAGCAGCCCGAGCAGCCCGAATCCAACACCACCGGGAACTGGCGCACCGGGGGCGGCGACTCGCGGGAGGGCTACGGCTCCACGGCCTACCTGTCGCGCCGCTATGGTGGCGCCCAGGGCCCGAACAGCACCGTCGTCCCGGCGGCCCCGTCCGGCCAGGACGCGGACTCGCTGCCGATCTTCGACGCGATCGAGTCCAACTGGTTCAAGCGCCGCACCGGCGGTCCCACCGTGGACACCACCGAGACCGGCCCGATCCAGCAGGTGCCCCCGGCACCCAAGGAAACTCGGGAACCCCAGCGCACGCGCAGGGAACCCGCCCAGGAGCAGCCCGCGGCCAACCCCCGTTCCGAGCAGGAATGGAACTCGGCGGCGGACCGCGGCTGGAAGGCCGCGCGCACCGCGGCCGAGCCGCTCGCCGGTGGATTGACCACCTCGGGCTTGCCAAAACGGGTTCCCAAGGCAAACCTTGTTCCTGGTACCGCACCCAAACCGGAGAACTTCAAGCAGATGCCCACCAGAAGCGCGGACCGGGTCCGCAACCGCTTCTCGGGCTTCCAGAAGGGCGTCCGCGACGGTCGGAACCGGCTCGGCGACAGTTCGACGGAGGAGTGACCCAAGTGACCAGTGGTGGGACGGGGTCCCTCACAGTCAGGGAAGCCGGATGCAATAGCATCTACCGAGCTTCTCGGACGCGCCACACCCATCGCTTGACGAGAGCGGAACACCAGACTCCCGGTCACCCCCACGGGAGGGGCCGGGTGGTTCGCAAAGGCAGTGCTGTCACATGCCGTGCCGGCGGTAGCAGTGCCACAGATCGACCGGCGAACTTGGACAGGAGATCAGATGAGTCGACAGGTGAATGAACTCAACTGGTTGATCACTGACTTTGCCGACCGGGTACCCGACGTGGCCCACGCGATCGTCGTCTCCTCTGACGGCCTTCCGTTGGCCTCGTCCGCGGGATTCCCGACTGACCGGGCCGACCAGTTGGCCGCAATCGCCTCTGGTCTGTCCAGCCTGACGCAGGGCGCTGCCCGGGTGTTCGAGGGTGGAGCGGTCGCCCAGACCGTCGTCGAGATGGAGCGGGGGCTGATGCTCATCATGGCCATCAGCGACGGCTCGTGTCTCGCGGTCCTCGCGGCGGCCGAGAGCGACCTGGGTCTGGTCGCGTACGAGATGACTCTGCTCGTCGAGCGGGCGGGGCGGGCGCTGACACCAACGGCGCGCACCTCGGGAATCCACTGATCCACCACCGACAGGAGGAAGTGGTGGCACCTCACAGTAGAGATGCCGGGAGCGCCTCGTGGTTCGGACAACAGCCGGGCCATCCCCCCACGGGAGGGATGCCCGCAGTTCCGGGCGGCGGAGATGTTCCTCGACCAATCCAACAACCGTATGACCAACGACCCGCGCCGGGCAGCGCACCCAGTTCGCTGGTGCGCCCCTACGCGGTCACCAAGGGCCGAACCAAGCCGAAGTCTCAGCTTCCCCTGGAGGCGCTGATCTCGGCCACCGCGGCGGCCCGGAACGAGTCAGGGACGCTGACGCCTGAATGGCAGGCGATCAGCGACCTGTGCCGGGAATGGCGATCCGTGGCGGAGATCTCCGCGCTGTTGCGGATGCCTCTCGGTGTGGCGCGGGTGCTTGTGGCGGACATGTCCGAGCAGGGACTGGTCCAGATCAGGTCTTCGCTCGACAACGACGCTCGCCCCAACACCAACCTGCTTGAAAGGGTGCTCAGTGGACTTCGCAAGCTCTAGCCCAGCCGAGGAAGGCGGTGCTGGGGGGAACGCGATGACGTCGGTCAAGATCGTCGTCGCCGGGGGCTTCGGTGTCGGAAAGACGACATTCGTTGGCTCCGTCTCCGAGATCGTGCCGCTGACGACCGAGGCGGTCATGACCAGCGCCAGCGTCGGGGTGGACGACCTCGCCAAGACGCCGGACAAGCAGACCACGACCGTCGCCATGGACTTCGGCCGTGTCTCCCTCGACTCCGACCTGATCCTGTACCTGTTCGGCACTCCCGGACAGCACCGGTTCTGGTTCATGTGGGACGACCTGGTCAAGGGTGCCATCGGCGCGGTCGTGCTGGTGGACACGCGACGCCTGGCCGACTGCTTCCCCGCGATCGACTACTTCGAAGAGGCGCGTCTGCCCTTCATCGTGGGCATCAACGGGTTCGACGGCTACTACCCCCACGCCGCAGACGAGGTCCGGGACGCGCTCACGCTCAGCCCGGAGATTCCCATCGTCCAGGTGGACGCCCGTGACAAGGCCTCCACCAAGTCGACGCTCATCAGCCTCGTCGAGCACGCGATCACGGTGGGGGACCCCGAGGGCGCCGCCGGGCAGCAGCCCACCTCCACCGGGGGCCAGAACTCCTGGCGCTGACCAGGACCTGCCCCGGGCCGGGGTCCCGCACGGAGTACGGCCCGGTTCCCGCACGTCGGGAACCGGGCGTCCGTGTCTTTCCTGACCTGGCATCATGTCGGCATGACCTCCTCCTCCCAACCCGACGCCGCCGAGATGACCCGACGCTTCCGAGACGTGGCCGAGCGGGTGCTCGACGCCCTCCTGGCCGACGACCCCGAGTGGGCGCTGGACCTGGGGGACACCCGGGGAGCCCACCGGCTCACCGACCACTCCGTCGAGGCCGACTCCCTGCGCGTCCGTGTCCTGACCGACGCGCTGGGCTCCCTGGACGAGATCGACGCGGACCTCGTCCCGACCGACGACCTGGTCGACCTGGAGATGCTCCGGACCAGGATCAGCGCGGACCTGTGGCACACCAGCGAACTGCGCCCGCACACGTGGAACCCCCTGGTGCACTCACCGGGTGAGGCCCTGCACGCCCTCCTGGAGCGGGACACCCTCCCGCCGGAGGAGCGCCTCGCGGCCCTGACCGCGCGCTGCGCCGCCCTGCCCGCCTACCTGGGCACCGCGCGCGCCCGCCTGTCCGAGGGCCCCGGCATGCCCCGCGTGCACGTGGAGACCGCCCTGGGACAGCTGGAGGGCGCCCGAGGGATGCTCGCCGAGGCCGTTCCGGCCCTGGCCGCCCAACACCCCGAGCACGCCTCCGGACTCGAACCGGCCCGTGTCGCGGCCCTGGCCGCCCTCGAGGAGTACACCTCCTGGATGCGCACCGAGCTGGAGTTCGCCACCGGGGACCCGCGCCTGGGCGCCCGAAGGTTCGCCGCCCAGCTCTGGTACACGCTTGACTCCGAACTGTCCCCGGAGGCCCTCCTGGTACGCGCCGAGAGCGACCTCCTGGCCACGGAGGAGGCGCTGGCCGAGGCCGCCGCGGAGTACACCGGTGAGCCACGTCGCCCCGGCCAGGTCGCCGAGGTGCTCTCCGCCCTGGCCGACGAGTTCGAGATCTCCCCCGAGGGGGTCGTCCCCTCCTGCGTCGACGCCCTCGAGCACCTCTACGCCCGGGTCCGGGAACTGGACCTGGCCACCGTCCACGACGACCCGGTCGAGGTCATCCCGATGCCGGTCTCCCGGCGGGGCGTGGCCGTGGCCTACTGCGACGCGCCCGGTGCGCTCGACCCCGACGCCTCCTCACAGCCCACCTTCATCGCGGTGGCCCCGCCGCCCGAGGACTGGTCCGCCGAGCGCCGGGCCTCCTTCCTGCGCGAGTACAACGCGGGCATGCTGCGCAACCTGATGGTCCACGAGGCGCTGCCGGGGCACGCCCTCCAGCTCGCCCACGCCGCGCGCCACCGGGGCCACACCCGGGTGCGTTCGGCGCTGAGCAGCGGAACCTTCGTGGAGGGGTGGGCGGTCCACGCCGAGGACGTGCTGGCCGGTCACGGGTGGTCCGGAGGATCCGACCCCGCCACCCGGCGCGCCAACCTCGGGCTGCGTCTGGTCCAGCTCAAGATGCGGCTGCGGGCCATTCTCAACGCGATCCTGGACGTGCGCGTGCACACCGGTGACCTCACCGAGCCCGAGGCCGTCGCCCTGCTGACCGAACGTGGCCATCAGGAGGAGGGGGAGGCCGTCGGCAAGTGGCGGCGCGCCCTGCTCACCAGCGCCCAGCTGTCCACCTACTACGTCGGCTACGCCGAGGTCTCCGACATCGCCCGGGACCTGGCGCTGGAGCGCCCCGACGAGCCGGTCGGGCGCCTGCACGACGCCATGCTCGCGCACGGCAACCCGTCCCCGCGCCACCTGCGTACCCTGCTCGGGCTCTGAGCCGCGGGGCCGTGGCGCCCCCGGTGCGCCACGGCCCATCCGCGCCACCCCCGGAGCGCCGGGTCCGACGCTTCACCCACCGCGCGCTTCTATGCTGGACGCGCGGCACGAAACGGTCAGGCGAGGGGGCGAACGAGCCATGGGCGGTACCCACGACGAACCCGTGAGCGGTGCGGACCGACCGTCCGGCGCCGGAACCGGGACCCCGGACGGCCACGAACGGCTCTGGACGCCCCACCGCATGGCCTACATCAAGGGTGAGGGGAAGCCGACCGGGCCCGGGGCCGACGACGGCTGCCCCTTCTGCCGTGCCCCCGACCTGCCGGACGAGGAGGGCCTCGTGGTCGCGCGCGGCCAGTCCGCCTACGTGGTCCTCAACCTGTACCCCTACAACAGCGGCCACCTGCTGGTCTGCCCCTACCGGCACGTCTCCGAGTACACGTCGCTGGACGGGGAGGAGACCGCCGAGGTCGCCGCGCTCACCCAGGCCGGGCTCCGGGCGCTCACCGAGGCCTACGGACCGGGTGGCTTCAACGTCGGCATGAACCTCGGTACCGTGGCCGGTGCCGGGATCGCCGCCCACCTCCACCAGCACGTCGTGCCCCGCTGGGGCGGCGACACGAACTTCATGCCCGTGATCGGCCAGACCAGGGTCCTGCCCGAGATGTTGGAGCGGACCCGCGCCAGGCTGGCCGAGACCTGGCCCCGGGAGTGAGGCCGGGACCACCCGCAACCCCCACTCCACCGACTCCCCGTGGTCGACGCCACCCCCAGAGGGTGCGGCTCCCACCCCGACGACCGTTCCCGTCCTACGATCACTAGAAGACATGCTGAGAATCCTTCGCCCCATGATCTCCCGGGTCACCGCTCCGCTCGGTCGGAGCCTGGCCCGCATCGGCCTGACGCCCAACCTCGTCACCATCATCGGTGCCACCGGTGTCGTCGTCAGCGCCCTCTACTTCTACCCCCGCGGCCAGCTCTACGCGGGCTCCGTGGTCATCACCGTCTTCGCCCTCTTCGACATGCTCGACGGGGCGGTGGCGCGGGCCAACGACAGCGGCAGCGCGTTCGGTGCCTTCCTCGACTCCAGCCTCGACCGGGTGGCCGACGCCGCGATCCTCGCCGGGCTCATGTGGTGGTTCGTGGGTGAGGGTGACGATCCCATGCTCGCCGGACTCACCCTGTTCTGCCTGATCAGCGGCTTCATGGTCTCCTACATCAAGGCACGGGCGGAGGGGCTTGGCGTCAACTGCGACGTCGGCGTGGCCGAACGCACCGAACGCCTGATCATCGTGCTGGTGGCCGTGGGCCTGAGCGAGCTCGGCGTTCCGTACATCCTCGCGGGCGGCCTCTGGCTCCTGGCCGTGATGAGCGCGCTCACCGTCCTCCAGCGCCTCGTCGAGACCCGCGCGCGCCTCAACGACCCCGGCTTCGCCGAGGGTGAGGACGAGAAGACCAGCAACGGCGCCTGAACACGCCCCGAAGGGACCGAAGCACAAGAGGACGAGGACGACGACGTGGACGAACGCATGGCCGATCTGGCCTACTCGGCGGGGTGGACTCTGGTCCGCCGCGCACCCGAGGGGGCGGGCCGGGCGGTGTTCCAGAGGCTGGCCGACCGGGCCTGGCGCACCCACAACGACGGCACCCGGGGGCTGGAGCGCAACCTGCGCAGGCTGGTCGGGCCCCGCGCCACGGACGCGCAGCTCAGGGCCTTGTCCAAGGCCGGGATGCGCTCCTACATGCGCTACTACTACGAGATGTTCCGCCTGCCCGCCATGGGCCGGGAGCACATCCTCGCCCACACCCGCCAGACCGGGATCGAGGTGCTGGAGGAACACGTCCGGTCCGGGCGCGGCGTGGTGGCGGCCCTGCCGCACATGGGCAACTGGGACCAGGCCGGAGCGTGGATCGCCGCGCGCGGCACCCCGCTCACCACCGTGGCCCAGCGGCTGCGCCCCGAGAGCCTCTACCAGCGGTTCACCTCCTACCGTGAGTCCCTGGGGATGGAGGTCCTGCCGCTGACCGGCGGTGCGGCCAACACCGTCGGGGTCCTCTCCCGCCGTCTGCGCGAGGGCGGTCTGGTGTGTCTGCTCGCCGACCGCGACATCAACGGCACCGGGTTGGAGGTCGACCTCTTCGGGGAGAGGGCGCGAGTCCCCTCGGGGCCCGCCGCCCTGGCCCTGAACACCGGGGCGGCCCTCATGCCGGTCTCCCTCTGGTACGACGGCCCCCACTGGCACATCCGCGTCCACGACGAGGTCCCCGTCGCCACGGGGGGCACCCGCACCCAACGCGTCCACGACACCACGCAGGAGCTGGTCCGGGTCCTCGAGGGCGCCATCGCGGAGCACCCGGAGGACTGGCACATGCTCCAGTCCGTCTTCAGCGCCGACCACGACGCCGACCGTGCCCGCCGCCACGAGGTCGAGGCGGCCGTGGCGCGCGACCGGGAACAGCGGCGGTGACCCGGGCACGGACTCCCTCGGGAACTCCGGACACCACTCCCGAGGCGGACGGGAGCGGGATGCGCGTCGGGATCGTCTGCCCCTACGCCTGGGACGTCCCCGGCGGGGTGCAGCAGCACGTGGGCGACCTCGCCGAGGCGCTCGGCGCCATGGGCCACGAGGTCTCCGTGCTGGCCCCGGTCGGCGACCCCGACCACCGGACCCCGCCCTACCTGGTCCCGGCCGGGCGTCCGGTCCCGGTGCCCTACAACGGATCGGTGGCCCGGCTCAGCTTCGGACCCCGCACGGCGGCCCGGGTCCGCCGCTGGATCGCCGAGGGCGGATTCGACCTGCTGCACATCCACGAACCCGCCGCGCCCAGCGTCTCCCTTCTGGCCTGCTGGGCGGCGGACGGGCCCATCGTGGCCACCTTCCACACCTCGAACCCCCGTTCGCGCGCCATGGCCGCGAGCTCCGGTGCCCTGCGCTCGGCCCTGGAGAAGATCAACGCGCGAGTGGCGGTCTCCGAGGCGGCCCGGCGCACCCTGGTCGAACACGTGGGCGGCGACGCCGTCCTCATCCCCAACGGGGTGTCCGTGCGCCGCTTCGCACACGCCGAGCCGCTGCCGGGGTGGCCCGGGCGGGGCGGCTCGATCGGTTTCCTGGGCCGCCTGGACGAACCCCGCAAGGGTCTGGCCACCCTCCTGGAGGCCTTCTCCCGGATGGCCCCGCACAGGCCCGAACTGCGCCTGCTCGTGGCCGGGCCGGGCGAGGCCGACCTGTCCGGTGTCCCCGACTCCGTGCGCGATCGTGTGGTGCTGGCGGGGCGGCTCGACGACGCCGACAAAATCCGCGCCTACCACTCCACCGACGTCTTCTGCGCGCCCAATCTGGGCGGGGAGAGCTTCGGCATCGTCCTGACCGAGGCGATGGCCGCCGGGGCGGCGATCGTCGCCAGTGACATCCCCGCCTTCGGAGCGGTCCTGGACGGCGGCGCGGCCGGGGAGCTGTTCCGGGTCGGCGACGCCGATCACCTGGCCGAGCGTGCGGCGGCCCTGCTCGACTCGCCCGAACGCCGCGCAGGGCTCTCGGAGGCCGCACGCCTTGCCGTGCGCGCCTACGACTGGGACACCGTCGCCGCCGACATCGCCCACGTGTACGAGACCGTGCTGACGTTGGGGGACGGGGCCGCCGCCGGTGTGCGGCTGGACGGGGGACGCCGTTCCTCCGGTGCGTCGCGCCGCGCGCACCCGAGGCTGCGGGGTGAGCGGTCCTGATCGAGGACGTTCGCTTCGTCACCCTGGTCGCGGGGATCCTGATCGCGCTGGTCCTGCTCGGCTTCTACCTGTCGTGGCGGGCCACCCGGCTCGACCGCCTCCACCACCGGGTGGAGACCGCGCGCGCCGCCCTGGACGCCGCTCTGCTGCGCCGGGCCGCGGCGGTCCTCGACCTGACCGCCGACCCCGGTCTGGGCCCGGAGACGGCAGGGAGGCTCGCGGAGGCCGCCAACGCGGCGCGCCGTGCGGGGGTGGGGGAGCGCGAACTCACGGAGAGCCGGCTCTCCCAGGCGTTGCGCGCCGCGCTGGAGCGCCCGGACGCCGGGCCGGCCCCGGACCGGCTGGAGGAGGTGACGGTGGCCGCACGCGGCGTGTACCTGGCCAGGGTGTTCCACAACGACGCCGTGTCCGACACCAGGCGCGCGCGCCGCTCCCGACTGGTCCGCCTCCTGCGCCTGGCGGGCACCGCCGCGCTGCCCCACTACTTCGAGATGGACGACCAGCCGCCCCGGCGCTGACCGGGCGATCGGGGCCGCACTCCGACGAGGTGGCCACACCCCACACACCGATACTCCAGCCTGGCCAAAGGCCGCGAAACGGGTGGAACTAGGATGGGATGCTGGTCGACCCGGTGCGCGCCGCCGACGGTGTCCGCGCGCGTGCGTGCGGTCGTCGGGCGCGCCGCCGCGTCGCATCCAGGCCGTGCTCCCGGCCGCGAGGGCGTCCGGGGAGCGGGCGGTCTGGGCCCCCAGTCAGCCGAACGAACGGGAGACCACCACCGTGGCCACCAACGCAGCGAACACCACCGACAACGCCGTCGGTACCCAGCGCGTCAAGCGCGGCATGGCCGAGCAGCTCAAGAACGGCGTCATCATGGACGTCGTCACCCCCGAGCAGGCCAAGATCGCCGAGGACGCCGGTGCCGTCGCGGTCATGGCCCTGGAGCGGGTGCCCGCCGACATCCGCAAGGACGGCGGCGTCGCCCGCATGTCCGACCCGGACATGATCGACGGCATCGTCGAGGCGGTCTCCATCCCGGTCATGGCCAAGGTCCGGATCGGACACTTCGTCGAGGCCCAGGTGCTGGAGTCGCTCGGCGTGGACTTCATCGACGAGTCCGAGGTCCTCACACCCGCTGACGAGGCGTTCCACATCGACAAGTGGGCGTTCACCGTCCCCTTCGTCTGCGGTGCCACCAACCTCGGTGAGGCCCTGCGCCGGATCGCCGAGGGCGCGGCGATGATCCGCTCCAAGGGCGAGGCCGGTACCGGCAACGTCGTCGAGGCCACCCGCCACATGCGCTCCATCAGCGGCGAGATCCGGCGCCTGGGCACCCTGGACGAGCCCGAGCTGTTCGGCGCCGCCAAGGAGCTGCGCGCCCCGTACGAGATCGTCAAGGAGGTCGCGCGCCTGGGCAAGCTGCCCGTCCCGCTGTTCTCCGCCGGTGGCGTGGCCACCCCCGCCGACGCCGCGCTCATGCGTCAGCTGGGCGCCCAGAGCGTGTTCGTCGGCTCGGGCATCTTCAAGTCCGGTGACCCGGCCAGGCGCGCCGACGCCATCGTGCAGGCCACCCTGCACTACGAGGACCCGGCCGTGATCGCCCGCGTCTCGCGCGGACTGGGCGAGGCCATGGTCGGCATCAACCTGGACGAGCTGTCCGACTCCCAGCGCTACGCGGGACGTGGCTGGTAGCCGCCGCCCCGACCGCCGAACCCACGACCAACGAGGCCGCACGTGACCGCCAGCCCCACCATCGGCGTGCTCGCCCTCCAGGGCGACGTCGCCGAGCACACGCACATGCTCCGGGACCTGGGTGCCCGCACCGCGCGGGTCCTGTCCGCCGACCAACTCGACACCGTCGACGGTCTGGTGATCCCCGGCGGCGAGTCCACGACCATGTCCAAGCTCGCCGTCCGGTACGACCTGATGAAGCCGCTGCGCGAACGCGTCGCGGACGGGATGCCCGTCTACGGGACCTGTGCGGGAATGATCATGCTGGCCGACCGTGTTCTCGGCGGAACGGCTGACCAGGAGACCGTCGGCGGCATCGACATGACGGTGCGCCGCAACGCCTTCGGTCGCCAGACGGAGTCCTTCGAGACCGGGGTGCGGATCGACGGGATCGGCGACGACCCCTTCGACGCGGTGTTCATCCGTGCGCCCTGGGTCGAGTCGGTCGGCCCGGAGGTGGCGGTACTCGGGAGCGTTACCGGTACGGACGAGGCCGGTAGGATCGTCGCCGTACGACAGGGCGGCCTGATGGCGACGTCCTTCCATCCCGAACTCACCGGCGACACGCGTATCCACCGCCTCTTCGTCGACATCGTGAAAGGACATGCATGAGCGGCCACTCCAAGTGGGCCACCACCAAGCACAAGAAAGCCGTCATCGATGCCAAGCGCGGCAAGCTGTTCGCCAAGCTGATCAAGAACATCGAGGTGGCCGCGCGTACCGGTGGCGGGGACCCCGAAGGGAACCCGACGCTCTACGACGCCATCCAGAAGGCGAAGAAGAACTCGGTGCCCGCCGACAACATCGAGCGCGCCCGCAAGCGCGGCTCCGGTGAGGAGGCCGGTGGCGCCGAGTGGCAGACGATCATGTACGAGGGGTACGCCCCCGGCGGCGTGGCGCTGCTCGTGGAGTGCCTGACCGACAACCGCAACCGCGCCGCCTCCGAGGTGCGCGTGGCGGTCACCCGTAACGGCGGCAACATGGCCGACGCCGGTTCGGTGTCGTACATGTTCAACCGCAAGGGCGTCGTGATCGTGCCCAAGGAGGGCACCAGCGAGGACGACGTGACCATGGCGGTGCTGGAGGCCGGGGCCGAGGACGTCGAGGACCTCGGCGAGGCCTTCGAGATCGTCTGTGAGGCCACCGACCTGGTCGACGTCCGCACGGCACTCCAGGAAGCGGGCATCGACTACGAGTCCGCCGACTCCAGCTTCCTGCCGACCATGGAGGTCCCGGTCGACGCCGAGGGCGCCAAGAAGGTCATGCGGGTCGTGGACGCTCTGGAGGACTCCGACGACGTGCAGAACGTCTTCACCAACGCGGACATCCCCGACGAGGTCATGGCCGAGCTCTGAGGCCGGGCCCGGAGCGGGACCACGCGTCGACGCCCGTGGCCGCGCCCCCCGTGGGAGGCGCGGCCACGGGCGTTCCATGTGGCGGCGCGGGTCGCTGCGCCCGCGCCGTCAGGGCAGGCGGCGCAGGACCTCGGACGTGAACTCGTCGGTCCCCGCCTCGCCGCCCAGGTCGCGGGTGCGCACCCGGCCCTCGGCCAGCACGGCGCGGACCGCGTCCATCATCTGCCGCCCGGCCTCGGGGTGGCCGAGGTGGTCCAGCATCATCGACGCCGACCACAGCGCCCCCAGCGGGTTGGCCACCCCGCGGCCCGCGATGTCGGGCGCCGAACCGTGCACCGGCTCGAACATGGAGGGGTACTCGCGCTCGGGGTTGAGGTTGGCCGACGGGGCGATCCCGATCCCGCCCGCCACCGCCGCCGCGAGGTCGCTGAGGATGTCGCCGAACAGGTTCGAGGCGACGATCACGTCGAACCTCGCCGGTTCCAGGACGACCTTGGCGGCCAGGGCGTCGATGTGCTCCTGGTCCCAGACCACGTCCGGGTGCAGCGCGGCCCGCTCCGCCACCAGCTCGTCCCAGAACGGCATGGTGTGCACGATCCCGTTGGACTTGGTGGCGGAGGTCAGGCGGCCGCCGCGCCGCTCGGCGAGGTCGAAGCCGTACTCCAGGACCCGCTCCACCCCGCGGCGGGTGAAGACCGACTCCTGCACGGCGCGCTCCTGCGGGGTGCCCCGGTCGAAGCGGCCCCCGTCCCGCGAGTACTCGCCCTCGTTGTTCTCCCGCACGACCACGAAGTCGACCTCGCCGGGCAGCGCGCCGGTGACCGGGCTGGGCACGCCCTCCAGGACGGTGATCGGCCGCAGGTTGACGTACTGGTGGAACTCACGGCGGATCGGGATGAGCAGGCCCCAGAGGGACACGTGGTCGGGCACGCCCGGCCATCCCACCGCCCCGAGGAGGATGGCGTCGTGGTGGCGGATCCGGTCCAGACCGTCCTCGGGCATCATCGCGCCGGTGTGCGCGAACCGCTCGCACGACCAGTCGAACTCGTCGTAGCCCAGGGCGAATCCGTGGTGGGCGGCGACCCGGTCCAGGACGGCGGTCGCGGGGGAGAGGACCTCACCGCCGATGCCGTCTCCGGGGATCGTGGCGATGCGGTACTGCTTCATGGGGTCTCCATCGGATGAGAGGTGGACGGGCGGGGGTGGCTCGGCGCGGGTCAGGCGGCGGGGCCGTCGGGGGCGACGGCCTCTCCGAGGAAGGCGCGGAGGGAGGAGGCGGTGGTCTCGGGTGCCTCCTCGGGCACGTAGTGGTCGCAGTCCACGGCGTGTCCGCGCAGGTCCGAGGCGTACTCGGACCAGGCCTCGGGCACGTCGTAGTGGCGCCCGACGAAACTGTGCTCGCCCCACAGGAGCAGGACGGGGCACTCCAGACGGCGCCCCGCGTCCGCGCGGTCGTGTTCGAGGTCGACGGTGGCGGCGGCGCGGTAGTCCTCGCAGGACGCGTGGATGGCGGCGGGGTCGCTGAAGCAGCGCACGTACTCGTCCACCGCCTCCGGGTCGAACGCGGAACCGCCGTGGTGGCGCGCGTTCATACGGGTGCGGACCCAGAAACCGGGGTCCTGGCCGATCAGGTGCTCCGGGATGCCGTTCCCGGCCGTCAGGAAGAACCAGTGGTAGTAGCCGGACGCGAAGTCCGCGTCGGCGTGCTCGAAGGCGTACCTGGTGGGCACCACGTCCAGGGCGGCGAAGGCGGTCACGGCCTCGGGGTGGTCGAGGGCCAGGCGGTGTCCGACCCGCGCCCCGCGGTCGTGGCCGACGACGGCGAAGCGGTCCAAGCCCAGCTCACGCATGAGGAGGTACTGGTCACGGGCCATCGCGCGCTTGGAGTAGGCCAGGTGCCGGGGGTCGGAGGGCGGTTTGTCGCTGTCTCCGTAGCCGCGCAGGTCGGCCAGCACGACGCTGAACCCGTCGGCCAGGAGCGGTGCGACCCGGTGCCAGATCAGGTGGGTCTGGGGGTACCCGTGCAGGAACAGGACGGGGGGTCCCTCTCCGGCCCGTCGGACGTTGAGGCGCAGTCCCTCGACCTCCACGCTGTGCCGCGTGAATCCGGGGAGAAGTCGGTCGTTCATGTCCTGATCACAGCAGCCCGGCACACCGCCCGTCCAAGACCGGTTGGCGATAGCGCTGATAGGCGCGGCCTATAGGATCGGACACGGAGGGGCGAACCGGGCGGGGGTGCGACGTGGACGTGCGGCAGCTGGAGTACTTCCTGGCGGTCGTGGACCACGGCGGGGTGAACCGCGCCGCGGCAGCCCTCCACCTGTCACAACCCTCCCTGTCCCAGGCGATCCGCACTCTGGAAAGGGACCTGGGCAGCGACCTCTTCCACCGGATCGGCCGCCGCCTGGTGCTCAGCGACGCCGGACACGCGCTCGTCGAACCCGCCCGCGAGGCGGTGCGCGGGCTCGACCTGGCCCGCTCCGCCGTGGAGGCGGTCCGGGGACTGCGCCGGGGGCGCGTGGACGTGGCCGCGCTGCCCACCCAGTCCATCGAACCCCTCACCGGTCTGGTCTCGGGCTTCACCGAACGCCACCCGGAGGTGTCGGTGTCGATCCGGGGCGCCCTGACCAACCGGGACGCGGTCCAGATGGTCCGCACCGGTGCCTGCGAACTCGGCGTGGTCGCCACCGACACCCCGATGAGGGACACCGAGGTCCACGTCCACCCGTTGGTCCGTCAGTCCTTCGTCCTCCTGGCGCCCGCGAACGGGCCCTTCTCGCCTGGAGCCCCGGTCCCCGTCGCGGACCTGACCGGGCGGCGCCTCATCGTCGGCCACGAGGGCTCGGGCATGCGCCGGTTCGCCGACCGCCTGCTGGCCGAGGGCCTGGACGCGCACATCGCCGTGGAGAGCGAACACCGGGTGTCGATCCTGCCGCTGGTCCTGGGCGGCGCCGGGCTGGCCGTGGTCACCGACGCCTGGCGCGGCCTCGCCGAACAGGCCGGGGTCCTCGTCCTGGACCTGGATCCCACCGACCACCTGCACGTGGCCCTGATCAGTCGCCGGGGCCCGCTCACCGCCGCCGCCCGGGCCTTCGTCGAGCACGCCACCGCCCGACCCTGAAGCGGCGTGCTCAGCCGGTCATGTTCATCTCCGCGATGACCCGGGTCGGGCGCACGCGCACCACGAGCTCACCGGCCACGCCGTTGCGGCGGCCGTACTCCTCGGCCACCTCCTCGCTCACGTACCGGCGGGCGATGGCGGTGGCCGTCCGGAGCAGCTCGTCGGGGTCCTCGGACACCTCGGCCACGCCCTGGACCTGCACGAAGCCGTACGGCTCCTCCTCCAGGTCCACCACCAGCGTCACCCGGGGGTCACGGGCCAGCGACCGCCCCTTCGCGGTGTCGCGCCCGGTGTTGAACACCAGCCCGTCCTCGTCGATGGTGAACCAGATCGGCGCCGCCAGTGGACGGCCGTCGGCGGCCGTGTAGGCCACCTTGCCCGTGCGCGTGCCGCTCAGCAGGAAGTCTCGGACCTCGGGATCAGTCAGGGAGCTCATGGCCCCAACGTAGGCCGCGACCCGGCGTGCCCCCGGTCCGACACGCTCAGGCCGGTGCGTGGAGCCGCCGGGGGAGGGAGCCCAGCCGTGGCGCGCGACGGACCGGCGCGTGGGCGTCCGCCCTGGTCGGGCCGGTGAACACCGCCTCCAGCGGCAGCCCCAGGGCGTCGGCGAGGGCGGCGGGCGCCGGGCCCGGCACCGCTTCCAGCACCGGCCGGGCGGCGTCCAGCAGACCGGTGAGCCGGGCCTGGCGGGCCAGGTCCGGGGAGGCCCCGGGGGCGATCCGCACCGGACTCCCGTCCGCGAGTTCGTAGCCCACGCACCAGCGCAGGTCCCGACCCAACCGGGCGGGGGCGTCGGCGTGCGTGACCACCAGCGCGTCCACCCCCGCCGTGGCCTCCAACGCGTACCGGAGCGCCACCAGGTCCAGGTGACCCACCCGGAACCCGCCCTGCCAGGGGTGGGCGCGGTTGTGCCGGTCGGCCAACCGCTTGGTGAGCAGCGCGTCCTCGGTCACCATCGGCCCCGCGCCGTGGCGGGTCGCGAAGGTGCGCGTCACCCCGATCCGCCGGGCCCCGTCCGCGGCCCCCGCCTCGGCCAGCAGGGCCAGCGGGTTCACTGCGGTGGTGGTGGACCAGGTCGTGTACGGGTGGAAACCGTGCCACTCGTCCAGCAGCACGCCCTGCGCGCCCTCGAACACCACCGGTGTCCGAGCCAGCAGACGAGGCAGGTACCGATCGTCCACGAGCCGCACCCGCTCGGCGAAGGCCCGGTAGGCGTCCATGCACGCGTCCGGATCGGGGAGGGGCTCCAGGTCCGAGCCGTCGTCGCCGTCCGCCGCCTCGGACAGCACCGAGGCCAACCGCTCCGCGAGCCGGTCCAACTTGCGGCGGAGCAGCACCGGAGACGCGCAGTCGCCCACGGTGGGCGCGTCCTCGGGGTGCTCCAGGGCGTAGGCCATCGTCTCGCCCACCCCCATCCCGCACGAACCGTGCCGGTCCCGGCCGCGCGCACGCTCCCGGGCACGGTTGGCGGCCGCGTGCCACGGAGTGCTGATCAGCGCGCGCCGGTCCACCGTGACCAGGGAGAACGGGTCCGCCACCCCCAGCGCCGCCAGGTGCTGGGCCTCGGCGGCCAACGCGAAGGGGTCCACCACCACGAAGCGGGACAGGTGGGTGGGCACCGGGCCGCCCGGGGCGAGCGTGCCCGCCCCGAACTGGGCGAACGTGTGGTGCCGACCGTCAGGGGTCACCACGTTGTGCGCGGCCTGGGCGCCGCCGTTGGCCCGCACCACCGCGCCGTACCCGCCCCGCGCGCACAGCAGGTCCACCGTCACGCCCTTGCCCGCGTCGCCGAATCCCAGGTCCACGACGATCGCGTGCTCATCGGTCAGCGCCCGGCCGTTCACAGCCGGTCCACCCCGGGGCCGTCACCGGCCAGCCCCTCCAGGTCGGGTGAGGTCGCCACCGCGCCGCGTCCGCGAGCGAGCGGACGCAGGGCCCGGCCCACCACGTCGGCCTGGTCAGACCCGGCGTCGGCCAGGTCCCGCAGACCCTCCTCCAGGTCGATGGCCTCCTCACCCAGGCCCACGGTGACCGCGATCGTCTCGCAGACCGCGTCCAGGTCGTCCAGCAGGACCAGGTTCTGGCCCAGGTGCCGTTCCCAGAACTTCCGGACCCGGTCGTCCCGGAAGTGGTAGCTGCCGGTCGGCATGAGGAAGTACACCTCGTACTTGCTCCGCAGCTCCTCCAGGAGCTTCGGAAGGGCCACGTCCCCGTCGAGGTCGTCGCCGATCACCTCCCGGACCTCCCGTGCCTTGACCGCGCCGTAGGCCATCTCGTCGCCCACGATGAAGAGGTACCCGCGCCGCCCGCGCTTCTCCAGGCAGTCCAGCGCGGTGTGCCGGGCCATGAAGTACATCGCCAGTTCGTAGGACTCGGTCATCTGACCCCCGCCCCCGCCCTCCAGCAGGATGTTGCCGAGGTCGTCCTCCAGTTCGTTGCCGGACTCGAACTGACCGACCTGGAGCGGTACGCGGTCACAGGTCGCGTCGCCGATGGCACCGAACAGGATCTGCGGGTCCTGCACGTACCCCCGGCGCAGGAGCAGCCCGAACAGGTCGGGGAGCTTGGCCTGGAGGGCGCGGGGCACGCGCCCCATCGAGCCGGTGACGTCGAAGAGCACCGACACCGCCAGGGAGTTCGGGTGCGCCTCGGAGTCACGGCTCTCACGCATGGTCACGCCGCGCGGGTCGAGCGAGGCGTGGGCCCGCCACTGGTCGCGCGGGGTGCTGGTGACGTCGTCGTGGTAGTCGAACCCACTGCTTCCGGCGGAGGCCTGGTAGGCCCGCCGTGCGTGGTGGGCGTCGGTGGACCAGTTGCTGCTTCCCATCGTCGTCTCCTTCTGTTCGGGTTGGTGGGGTGTCGGGGGTTCGGTGGTTCAGGCGGGCATGTGGAAGGGGCGGAACCGGCGCGGACCGAAGCACCGCTCCAGCGCCTCGTCCAGCTCACCCAGCAGTGCGAACGCGTCCTTGGGACGCCTCTTCGGGGAGGGCAGCGTGCACCCGCGAGCCAGGGCCCGCAGCGGCCCGGGGAGGCGGCCGTCGGTCACGAACTCCACGCACCGGGTGGCCATGTACACGTCGGTGGCGGGCACGGCGGGGCGGCGCTCGACGAACTCCGGCGGATACGTCTCCCTTCGGTGCGGCACCATCGCCGGGACGTGCGGCGCGGTGCGCCGCTCGCCGAAGGTGACGGAGTAGCACCAGTCCACGAGTACGAGACCGTGCGCCTCGGGGTGGACCAGAACGTGCTCGGGTACGACCGCGCCGTGAACGACCCCGGACTGGTGGGCGTTGCCCAGCGCCACCAGCAGTCGCCGCCACATCCACGCGGCGTCGCGCGGGTCGATCCCGTCCGGGTAGGCCCGCCGCACCTCGGCGAGGCTGTGGAAGCCGGACAGCCGGCCCAGCACGTTGCCCCGCCGCTCCACACCCGTGGCCGCGTCGCGGTGGCGGACCGACTCCACCAGCTCCGGGGCGAACGCCCGGTACCGTTCGGCGCCGCGTTCGCGGATCCGGCGCAGCGCGGTTGCCTCGGCCAGGAGGAGGTCGTTGTCGCGCGGGGCCCGGGGGAGCTTGAGCAGCCCGTCCCGCCAGGGGCCGTCCGGCGCCGCGCCACGGGTGCCCTCCCGCCACCGCACCGGATGCAGGTCGGCCACGTCGCCGCTGGCCAGAGCGCCGTCCCGGCTCACGTGATAGGTCCGTCCCCGGGCCACGAGGGTGATGTCGTCGAGGCCCAGGCCGCCCTCCACCGCCGTGCGGTAGCGCCGCCAGGCCTCGGTGAGCCGGGAGAACCCGGCCGCCGCCTCGGCGGAGCGCTCGGCGGGCGCGGTGTCCGGATGGAGCAGCCGGGCCAGGCGCCGGTACGCGGCGGTCGCGGCTACGGGGATCGCCTCGCCGTCGATCGGCCGGGGACCGAACAGCGCGGCGGGGTCGGCCGCGAGTCCCAGCTCACGCAGGGCGGAGTCGAGTCCGCCATGGGGGTTGTGCTCCACGTTCACCGGTCTCCCTTCGGGGGTGTGGCTCGACGAGTACTCAGGGGTTCCCGCTCACTGCCTGCGGCCGCGTCTCCTCACTGGGCGCCGCGCAGCAGTGGCGGGTGGAGCAGGGCGGCGCCGCCCGCCCGGTACAGCCGCGCGCGGCGGCCGCCTCCCGCGCCACCGCGCTCGGCCAGCTCACCGGTGTCGTCCACGAACCCCGGGGTGGCCTGGATCTTGCGGTGGAAGTTGGCGGCGTGCAGGGTCCGGCCCCACACCGCCTCGTACACGCCGCGCAGCGCGGAGATGGTGAACGTCGACGGGAGGAAGGCGGTGGCGAGCGCGGTGTACTCCAGCTTGGAACGGGCGCGTTCGACCGCGTCGGCGAGGACGCGAGCGTGGTCGAAGGCGAGTTCGTGCCGGTCCCTGCCACCGTCGCCGTGTCCGAGGGCGGTCCACGGAACCCACGCGGCCTCGGCCGTGTCGCGGCCGGTGTGCGGGTCGGGCAGGTCGGGGGCCAACACCATGTACGCCACCGACACCACCCGCATGCGCGGGTCCCGCTCGATCGCCCCGTAGGTGCCGAGCTGCTCCAAGTGCAGCTCGGCGGGCAGGGGGGTCTTCTCCGTGAGCACGCGCAGGGCGGCGTCCGGCAGATCGCGGTCGGCCGGGGCGTCCGGTCCGTCCTGGGCCCTGACGAACCCGCCGGGCAGCGCCCACCGACCGCGCTG
This sequence comes from Nocardiopsis sp. SBT366, assembly GCF_001083815.1. Taxonomy (NCBI): domain Bacteria; kingdom Bacillati; phylum Actinomycetota; class Actinomycetes; order Streptosporangiales; family Nocardiopsidaceae; genus Nocardiopsis; species Nocardiopsis sp. SBT366. The sequence goes on from NZ_LAVM01000008.1 coordinate 48,469, forward strand.
GGGTTGCCGGGTGCGTCGGCCGAGCAGGACGTGGGGGACTCCGTCGCGGATGGTCGTGGCCACCACGTCGACGGTGACGGCGACGGGCGCGAACGCGTTCGGGTCGTAGTCGGCGAGGTACCTGCGCTCGTCGGCCGCGTCGTAGTCGCCCGCTCCGCGCGGGTCCCCGATCGGCCCGTCGATCCCCTCGGACACTGCATCTCCCTGGTTGTTCTCAAGATGAGTTTTTCTCGATGTGAGTTCAACCTAGCACCGCTCGGTCCGCCCGTCCACCCCCCCCGGGGGGCGACACGCTGCGCCTGGCGGCCGATCCCGTCGGTGTCCGCCGCTAGCATGGTGCGAACGGACGTTCGAGAACGCGGCCGTGGGCGACGAGAAAAGGACAGGGTGGGGACGTGCGCGTGCTGGGGATCGACCCGGGGCTGACCCGCTGCGGGGTCGGGGCCGTCGAGGGCGCGATCGGCCGCCCCCTGCGCCTGCTGGCCGCGGACGCCATCCGCACCAGCCCCGACACCCCGCTCCCGCAGCGCCTGGTGGAGGTCGAACGCGGCATCGAGGAGTGGCTCGACAAGTACGAGCCCGACGCCGTCGCCGTCGAACGCGTCTTCGCCCAGCACAACCTCAGCACCGTCATGGGAACCGCCCAGGCCAGCGGCATCGCCCTGGTCTGCGCCGCCCGGCGCGGGCTCCCCGTGGCCACCCACACCCCCAGCGAGGCCAAGGCAGCCATCACCGGCAACGGTCGCGCCGACAAGAAGCAGGTCGGTGGCATGGTGGCGCGTATCCTCGGACTCGACGGGCCACCGAAACCGGCCGACGCGGCGGACGCCGTGGCCCTGGCCATCTGCCACATCTGGCGCGGCGGGGCCCAGGCCCGGGTCGCCCAGGCCCAACAGGACTTCGCCCGCAAGGTGGAACTGGCCCGACGCGCACGCGGCCGCTAGCCCCCCGGCCGAGCGGCGACGACACGGCAGGCAGCACCACAGCCCCCAAGGAAGGAGACGGGCACCCCTCCCGGTGTCCACACGAGATGATCGCGTTCCTCACCGGCCGGGTGGCCGCGCGCGGCGCGGCCAGCGCCGTGATCGACGTCGGCGGGGTCGGTATGACCGTCCAGTGCACCCCCTCCGCCCTCTCCCGACTGCACGTGGGGGAGGAGGGCACCGTGGCCACCAGCCTCGTCGTCCGCGAGGACTCCCTCACCCTCTTCGGGTTCGCCGACGACGACGAGCGGAACCTGTTCGAACAGGTCCAGACCGCCTCCGGCATCGGTCCCCGCATCGCCCTGGCCATGCTCGCCGTGCACAGCCCCGACAGCCTCCGCCAGGCCGTGGCCACCGAGGACACCACCGCCCTGACCCGCGTCCCGGGCATCGGCAAGAAGGGCGCCCAGCGCATCGTCCTGGAACTGCGCGGCAAACTCGACGCCCCGGTCATGACCGACGGCACCCTGCCCTCCGCCGACGCCTCCGGCGGCACCGAACCCAACGGGGCCTGGCGCGGCCAGGTCGTCTCCGGCCTCGTCAACCTCGGCTGGTCGACCAAGGACGCCGAGGCTGCCGCCTCCGCCGTCGCCGCCGAGGCCGAGGACACCGGCGACGTCACCGTCCTGCTGCGCAGCGCCCTGCGCAAACTCAGCCGCGCCTAGCCACCAACGGGAACCGGAGGGAGAAGACCCGTGTACGAGCGTGACGCCGTCTCGCCCGAAGCCGACGTCGAGGAACACCAGATCGAGGGTGCGCTGCGCCCCAGGAACCTGGACGAGTTCGTCGGCCAGCACCGGGTGCGCGAACAGCTCTCCCTGGTCCTGCACAGCGCCCAGCGCCGGGGCCGCGCCCCCGACCACATCCTGATGTCCGGCGGTCCGGGCCTGGGCAAGACCACCCTCGCCATGATCATCGCCGCCGAACTCGGCGCGCCCCTGCGCATCACCTCCGGCCCCGCCATCGAACGCTCCGGCGACCTCGCCGCCGTGCTCTCCACCCTCCAGGAGGGTGAGGTCCTCTTCCTCGACGAGATCCACCGCATGGCCCGCCCCGCCGAGGAGATGCTCTACGTCGCCATGGAGGACTTCCGGGTCGACGTCGTGGTCGGCAAGGGGCCCGGCGCCACCGCCATCCCCCTGGACATCGCCCCGTTCACCCTGGTCGGGGCCACCACCCGCGCGGGCATGCTCCCCGCACCGCTGCGCGACCGCTTCGGCTTCACCGCGCACATGGACTTCTACGAGCCCGCCGAGCTGGAGCAGATCCTGCACCGCTCCGCCGGGCTCCTCGGCGCCCCGCTGGAGGGGGAAGCGGCCGGGGAGATCGCGGGCCGCTCACGAGGCACCCCTCGGATCGCCAACCGCCTCCTGCGCCGCGTGCGCGACTACGCCGAGGTGCGCGGAGACGGCCGTCTCACCCTGGACAACGCCCGCGCCGCCCTGGAGCTGTACGAGGTGGACGCGCTCGGCCTGGACCGCTTGGACCGGGCCATCCTGGACGTGCTCATGAACCGCTTCCGGGGAGGCCCGGTGGGACTGTCCACGCTCGCGGTGTCCGTGGGGGAGGAGGCCGAGACGGTGGAGGTGGTGGCCGAACCCTTCCTGGTCCGCTCCGGATTCCTCGCCCGTACCCCGCGCGGCCGGGTGGCCACCCCGATGGCCTGGGCTCACATGGGGATCATCCCGCCGCCGGACGCCGCCTTCGCCGCCGCCGCCGACCCCGCCGCGAACGGGGCGGGCAAGGCCGGTCAGGGCACCTCCGCCCCCTGACCGGAGCCGGGAGACTTCACAAGCGGGCCCCCGTCCGGGCACAATGAGGCGCGTGCGCGAACCGGGTCCGAACCGTTAGCGCTCCGACCCCGGGCGGTGGGTGACCGGTGACCGGCGCCACGTAAACTGGGTCGAACCAGCCAGGACGGGGCAGTGGCCCCGTCTGGTGTCGTCGGACACCGGCGGAACGAGTTGGCTCCCCCGAGCGTTGTAGGCATCGGGTACGACTCCGGCCGCCGAGGTCGGTCGGCCCGAGAAGGTGGTCGTCGCGGTGTCCGAACCGGCAGACGTCGGCCACACGAAACGTCAGGAAGGACGCCCCCGTGCAGGGCATTTACACTCTCGCCGACGCGGCCCAGCAGGAGGGCAGCATCTTCAGCATGATGCTCCCGTTCGTGCTGATCCTCCTGGTCTTCTGGCTCCTCTTCTGGCGCCCGAACCAGAAGCGTCGCCAGCAGGAGACGCAGATGCAGAGCTCCCTGGTCCCCGGCGTCGAGGTCATGACCAAGGCGGGCATCTTCGCGACGGTGGTGGAGATCCACGACCAGGACGTGCTCCTGGAGATCTCCCCCGGTACCCGCATCCGGATGCTCAAGGCCGGTGTCGGCGAGGTCATCACGCCCGCCGCCGACGACACCCCGGTCGAGGACCGTCCCGACTTCGGCGACGACGACAAGCCCAAGGGATAGCACCGGGCCGGGCGCGGTGCCGCGCCCCGGCTCACCACAGACTTCGGTACCGGCCCCCCACCCGGGGCCGGTACCGCTGTTTCCCGGCCAACGCCGCCAGCAGATCCGCCGGGCCACCGCCCGCCCGGACCCACCACAGAAGGCCCCGCCACCCATGCCCCACGACACCGCGACCCCGGACGCCCCGGACGCCGCCGACCTCGCCCTGATCGAGGCGAACATCCGCGACGTCCCCGACTTCCCGCACCCGGGCATCCTGTTCAAGGACATCACGCCCCTGCTCAACGACCCGGGGGCGTTCTCCGTCGCGGTGCGGGCCCTGGCGGCGCCCTTCCTCGGAAGCGGGATCGACCACGTCGTCGGACTGGAGGCCCGCGGCTTCATCTTCGGCGCTCCCGTCGCCATGGCGCTGGGCGCGGGCTTCGTTCCCGCGCGCAAAGCCGGGAAACTGCCCTCGGACACCATCGACCAGGCCTATGATCTGGAGTACGGCACCGCGACCGTCGAGATCCACGCCGACGCGATCACCCCGGGTGGCCGTGTGCTCATCGTCGACGACGTCCTCGCGACCGGCGGGACCGGCAGGGCCGCGGTGGACCTGGTCCGCAAGGCGGGTGGTACGGTCGTGGGATTCTCCGTCCTGATGGAGCTCTCCGCACTGCGGGGACGGGAGAAGATGATGCCCGACGTGGAGCCGCGCACCCTCCTTTCGGTCTGAGGCCGACCTCGCCTCGCTGCCGCCCCCACGGGGGAATACCCCGGCGGCCGGTCCTTGTTGACCTACTCCAGCACTCGGTGTGACGTGCCTGGTGACCTGCGTCACCGCCCGTGCCTCCGAGCCGGACCCGGGTGAACGAGGGGTCGGACCGCTCCCCGCGCAGGTGGGAAGTGGTCCCACTAGACTGACGGGCGAGGGGACCGCGGCGGCCGCGTCAACGACTGGCCCTGATGACACGCACGTGCACCGGAGGCGGGCCGAACGGCGACGTCGGCTCCACCGGGAGGAACCGCGGGAGGTAGGCATGCCAAACGAAGTGGTCTCGACCGGGGCGGTGTCCGAGCAGGGTCCGGACCGGGACAACCCCGAGACACCGACGGCCGCCACCCCCGAGGAAGCCGCCACGCGAACCGAGCGTGCGGACGGCAGTGGTGAGCAGGCCACCGACAGACCACAGAAGGACCGCCCGGAGGGCGCCGCGCGGGACGCGGCGCCCTCCGACGTCTCGGGGCCGGGGGCCCCGGGAACGCAGGCGGCCGCCACGACACCCTCCACCGTGCGAGTACGCCGAAGGCTCGCCCGACTCGGGGCCCAGCGGGGAGTGACGATGAACCCGGTGCTCGAACCACTGATCAAGACCGTGCGGGCCACCCATCCCAAGGTGGACGTGCGGCTGATCGAACGCGCCTACGAGGTCGCGGCCCACCATCATCGCCACCAGAAACGCAAGAGCGGCGACCCCTACATCACGCACCCCCTCGCCGTCGCGACCATCCTCGCCGAGCTGGGCATGCAGGAGGCCACCCTGGCCGCCGCCCTCCTGCACGACACCGTCGAGGACACCGACTACTCCCTCGACGAGCTGCGAGCGGACTTCGGGGACGAGATCGCCGAGCTGGTCGACGGCGTCACCAAGCTGGACAAGGTCAAGTACGGCGAGGCCACCCAGGCCGAGACGGTCCGCAAGATGGTCGTGGCGATGGCCCGCGACATCCGCGTCCTGGTCATCAAGCTGTGCGACCGCCTGCACAACATGCGGACCCTGCGCTACCTCCCGGCCCGGGCCAAGCGGGAGAAGAAGGCCCGCGAGACCCTGGAGATCTTCGCCCCGCTCGCCCACCGCCTGGGCATGAACACCATCAAGTGGGAGCTGGAGGACCTGGCCTTCGCCACCCTCTACCCCAAGCGCTTCGACGAGATCGCCCGTCTGGTCTCCGAGCGGGCCCCCCGCCGCGACGTGTACCTCCAGGAGGTCATCGAGGCGGTCTCGGGCGACCTGCGCGAGTCCAAGCTCAAGGCGACCGTGCGCGGCAGGCCCAAGCACTACTACTCGATCTACCAGAAGATGATCGCCCGCAACGTGGGCTTCGACGAGATCTACGACCTCATCGCGGTGCGGGTCCTGGTGGACAGCGTCCGTGACTGCTACGCGGCCCTGGGAACGATCCACGCGCGATGGAACCCGGTACCCGGCCGGTTCAAGGACTACATCGCGATGCCGAAGTTCAACATGTACCAGTCGTTGCACACGACGGTCATCGGCCCCTCCGGCAACCCGGTCGAACTCCAGATCCGCACCCGGGCGATGCACCGTCGCGCCGAGTACGGCATCGCCGCGCACTGGAAGTACAAGGAGGACCGCAACTCCGCCGGTGCCGAGGCCAAGTCCAAGGGCAGCACCGACATGCAGTGGCTGCGCCAGCTCATCGACTGGCAGCAGGAGACCAAGGACCCGGGCGAGTTCCTGGAGTCACTGCGCTTCGACCTCTCCGTGCAGGAGGTGTTCGTCTTCACGCCCGGCGGCGACGTCATCTCGCTGCCGCAGGGCGCCACGGCGGTCGACTTCGCGTACGCGGTGCACACCGAGGTCGGCCACCGCACCGTGGGCGCCCGGATCAACGGCCGCCTCGTGCCGCTGGAGAACGAGCTGCACAACGGCGAGACCGTGGAGATCCTCACCTCCAAGGACCCCGACGCCGGGCCCAGCCGCGACTGGCTCAACTTCGTCAAGAGCGCCCGCGCCCGCAACAAGATCCGGCACTGGTTCACCAAGGAACGCCGTGAGGCCGCGATCGAGCAGGGCAAGGACGAGATCGCCAAGTACATGCGCAAGCAGGAGCTGCCGGTCAAGCGCCTGTTCAACGGTGAGGCCATCATCGCCCTCGCCCGCGACCTGCGCTATCCGGACGTCGACTCCCTGTACGCGGCCGTGGGCGAACGCCAGGTCAGCGCGCAGAGCGTGGTCGGCAAGCTCGTGGACTCCATGGGCGGGCTGGACAGCCACGCCGAGGACCTCGCGGAGTCGTCGCTGCCCACCAAGGTGGCGACCAGCCGCCAGCGCGCGGGGAACCCGGGCGTGGTCGTGGCCGGTGGCGACGCCGATGTGTGGGTGCGCCTTTCCAAGTGTTGTACGCCCGTGCCCGGTGACGACATCGTCGGGTTCGTGACCCGGGGCAACGGGGTCTCGGTGCACCGCGAGGACTGCGTCAACGCCGCGAGCCTGGACCGCGAGCGCATGGTGGACGTCGAGTGGCGGCCCACCGAGGACTCGATGTTCCTGGTGGCGCTGCACGTGGAGGCCCTGGACCGCTCGCGTCTGCTCTCCGACATCACCCGCGTGCTCTCCGACCAGCACGTCAACATCCTGTCGGCGACGGTCCAGACCAGCCGGGACCGGGTGGCGCAGAGCCGGTTCACCTTCGAGATGGCCGACCCCACGCACCTGGGCAGCGTACTGCGCGCGGTACGCGGGGTCGACGGCGTCTACGACGTGTTCCGCGTCCGCAACTGATCCGCCATTGGCCCGTGAGGGCTGAGCGAGCCCGCGAAAACCGGTGGAACCGGGGCGGCTGCTGACGCTAGCGTGCGTCGAGTTCCGTACCGAGGGAAGGCAGCCCCCCATGCTCGACGTTCGCCCGCTCCAACCCGGGGACGCACGCTCCCTGGAAACCCTGGCCCAGCGCCTGTGGCCGAGGGCCCCTCATCCCGGCGGCCTCGGTTGGCAGCTGGCCACCGAGGAGTTCACCTCCGAGAACGCGGCCGTGGCCCGCAGGGACGGTGAGGTCGTGGGCTGGGCCGTGGTCGAGGGCCCCAGCGCCCTGCGGTCCCTCGCCACCGTCACACTCCAGGGCGCCACCGAGGACCCCGACGCCGGGTCCGCGCTCCTGGACTGGGCCCTGGCCCAGACCGGGGACGCCGCCGTGGAACTGCTGGTCTTCGAGGGCGACGACGCGCTCCGGGACCTCGCCGAGAGGGCCGGGTTCGTGCTCGGTGACGACAACACCTTCGGTGAGTGGATGAGTCGCGACGCCACCGAGGAGGAGATCCGCCTACCGGACGGTTACCGGATCCGCGCGGTGCGCGAGGGCGAGGAGGAGGCCCGGGTGGAGTGCCACCGCACCGCCTGGAAACCCTCCGACCTGCCCTGGCCCGAGCGCGTGGGAACGATCGACCCCGATCTGACCAGTCGGTTCAGCCTCGAGCGCTACGCCAACACCCGCGCCTCGCTGCTGTACGAGCGCGAACTCGACCTGGTGGTCGAGGCCCCGGACGGGTCGCTGGCCGCCTGTTGCGTGGTGTGGTGGGACGCGCAGAACCGCTGCTCGGAGATCGAACCCCTCGGCGTGGTCCCCGCGCACCGGCGCCGGGGCCTGGCCGTCGCGCTCGCCCTCACCGCGTGCGCCCTGACCGCGCGTCGGGGCGGGGACCGGGTGTACATCAACACCACACCGAACGAGGCCTACCCGACCCCGGCCATGACGTACGCGACCGTGGGCTACAGGGCGCTCGACCGTGGCACGTCCCTGGTGCGCCCGGCCCGCTGACCCCGTACGGCGAAGCCCCGGCCACCCGTGTTCAGGGTGACCGGGGCTCCGCGCGGTTCTACAGACGGATCGTCGTGGACCGCACGATCTGGAAGACCGGGTGCCGGTCGGCCTCGGCCTCGAACGCCTGCTCCGGGGCCTCCGGCGGGGCGTCGAAGTACGGGCCCACGACCGCGGACCGGGGGTTGTCCAGGTACTCCTTGAGTACCGGAGCCGCCTCGGCCGGGCCCAGCTCCCGAACACTCACCAGTTCGATCCAGCCGCCCTGGCGCAGGGTGGCGAAACCGTCCTTGCGGATGTTGCGCACCCAGTTGACCTCGCCGTACGGAGAGACCAGGTACCGGCCGCTCTCACTGTCCAGGACACTGAGCGGGATGGTGCGCAGGAAACCGGAGGTGCGCCCACGCGTGGTGAGCAGGTGCAGCTCCGGCGGGCAGGCCCCGTACTTGACGAAGCCGCTGACGAAGGCGTTGGCGGTCCGCCGCAGTTTCGTCATCTCGAACCGCTTCGTCGGTTCGTTCACCATCTTCGGCAACTCCCTCGATCGGATGCTCCCATTGTGATGGTTTCCGGCCACCGATGGCACCCGCGGGGTGCCCGCCGCCCTACCGGAACGCCGAGACGCCGGTCACGGACTGGCCGATGCTGAGCGCGTGGATCTCCTCCGTGCCCTCGTAGGTGGCCACCGTCTCCAGGTTCACCATGTGCCGCATGACCGGGTACTCCAGGGTGATCCCGTTGGCGCCGTGGATGCCGCGCGCGGTCCGGGCCACCCGCTGCGCCGCCGCCACGTTGGCGAACTTGCCGAAGCTCACGTGGTTGTGGTGACAGTTCCCCTCGTCCTTGAGTCGACCGATCCGCAGCGCCGTCATCGCGGCGTGGTTGACGTCCACGACCATGTCGGCGAGCTTGCGCTGGGTGAGCTGGAACCCGCCGATGGGCTTGCCGAACTGCTCACGCGTCCTCGCGTAGTCCAGGGACGCCGCGTAGCAGGCGCGGGCGGCACCGGCCACGCCCCACACGATGCCGTAGCGGGCCTCGTTCAGGCAGGACAGCGGCGACCCGAGTCCCTTCGACGCGGGCATGACGGCGTCGGCGGGCAGGCGCACGTCCTCCAGGACCAGCTCGGAGGTGATGGAGGCGCGCAGCGAGAGCTTCTTGTGGATCACGTTGGCCGAGAACCCGGGGGTGTCCGTGGGCACCACGAAGCCGCGGATTCCGTCCTCGGTGGCGGCCCACACCACGGCGACGTCGGCGACCGAACCGTTGGTGATCCACATCTTGGTGCCGTTGAGGACCCAGTCCGAGCCGTCACGGCGGGCGCGCGTGCGCATGGAGCCCGGGTCGGAGCCGGAGTCGGGCTCGGTCAGACCGAAGCAGCCGATCGCGTCGCCGGCGGCCATCCTCGGCAGCCACTCGTTCTTGTGCTCCTCCGAACCGAACTTGTGGATGGCGGCCATGGCCAGCGAGCCCTGCACGGACACGAAGCTGCGCAGCCCGGAGTCCACCGCTTCGAGCTCCCTGCAGGCCAGGCCGTAGGCGACCGCGCTGGAGCCGCCGCAGCCGTAGCCCTCCAGGTGCATGCCGAGCACCCCCAGGTCACCGAAGGCCTTGGCCAGCCCGCGCGGGTCCGGGAGGGTCCCGGCCTCGAACCAGTCGGCGACGTTGGGCAGGAGCTCACGGGTGGAGAACTCGCGGACGGCGTCGCGGATGTCGCGCTCGGTGTCGGAGAGTTCGGCGTCCACGGCCAGGAAGTCCAGGGGGTCGGGGGCGGCGGCCCTGCGCTTGGAGTCACTCATGGTGGGTGTCCCTTCGTGGTGCTTGCGTGTGTGGGGTCGGTGCCGGGGCATGGGCCCCGGCTCAGCCGACGTCGGTCTGCTGGACGGCGCCGCTGGCCAGGAGCGCCGCGATCCGGTCCGGGGTCAGGCCGAGCTCGGCCAGGACCCGCTCCGAGTGCTGTCCGAGCAGCGGAGGGGCGGTCATCGGCACGGGGGTGTGCTCCATGCGAAAGCCCGCCCGCACCTGCTCCAACGGTCCGGCCGTGGGGTGTTCCACCGTGCGCAGGACGTCGTCGCCGTTGGCGTCGGCGGTACGTAGCGCGTCCAGCACCCCGCGGACCCTGCCGGCCGGGACCCCGGCCCCGACCAGGACCCCCATCCAGTGCTCGGCGGGCCGTTCCCGCAGCGTCGCCGAGAGCTCCGCGACCAGTTCGTCCCGGTGCGCCACCCGTTCCGGGTTGGTGGCGTACCGGGGGTCCCGGCCCAGGTCGGGGCGGTCGATGGCGGCGCACAGACGCTGGTACAGGGCGTCGTTCCCGGCGGCGATCACCACCTCCGCGTCCTTGGTGGGGAACACCTGGTAGGGCACGATGGTCGTATGGGCGTTGCCCACGCGCGCCGGTTCGGTCCCGGTGACCAGCGCCTGCTGCGCCAGGTTGACCAGGCTCGACAGGGTGGAGTTGACCAGTGAGACGCTGATGTTCTCGCCGCGCCCGGTCGTCCGGGCCCGCATGAGCGCACCGAGGATGCCCACGGCCGCGTTCAGTCCGGTCAGGACGTCGGTGAGCGCCACACCCACCTTGCTCGCCGGACCGTCGGCGGGGCCGGTCGTGGCCATCAGCCCGCTCTCGGCCTGCACGACGATGTCGAACCCGGGGCGGGTGGCGGGTTCGTGCTCGGGGCCGAAGCCGCTCACCGAGCAGTACACGACCGCCGGATTGCGCGCGCTGACCTGCGCGTACCCCAGACCGAGCCGGTCGATCACCCCGGGTCGGAAGTTCTGGATCACCACGTCGGAGGTGGCGCACAGGTCCTGGACGGCGGCCAGGCCCTCGGGGTCCTTCAGGTCCACGGCCAGGCTGCGCTTGTTCCGGTTCACGGACAGGAAGTAGGCGGCCTCTCCGGGGGAGTGCTCCCCCCGGTGCTCCTCGGTGGGCTCGGCGTAGGGCGGACCCCAGGAACGGGTGTCGTCGCCCCGACCGGGCTGCTCCACCTTCACCACCTCGGCGCCCATGTCCGCGAGCAGCATGGTGGCGTAGGGGCCCGCGAGCACGCGGGAGAGGTCGGCGATCCGGACACCGGCCAGGGGGAGCGGCGCGTCCTGCCCTGGTCCGTGCGCGGGATCGGTCTGCGGACTGGTCTCACTCATGGGGGGTCACTCCTTGCCGTCGAGGCTGGCGGGGTTCTCGGGGCCGCTGGGCAGCTGATCGCCGTCCCGCAGCTGGTAGTAGGTCTCCAGGCAGCGGCGGAGCGCGGTGGTGAGCGCGGCGCCGGACTGGCCCGCGTAGCGCGTCTGGACCCGCTGGACGATCTCCGCGATGTCCTCGGTCACGGAGGCGCCCTCGACCAGGGCACGGAAGAAGTCCTTGGCGAGGTCGGTCAGGAGCGTGGTGTCCGCGGCCACGATCCGGCCGTCCGCGGAGTCGACCGCGAGCACGACCCCGAGCCGCTGGTACTGGGAATGGCTCGCCACCGAGTCGGGAAGACGGGCGTAGCCGGAGATGAGCACAACCCTCGGGTTGCGGAAAAGCTGCTGAACACGGTCGTCGCCGTACAAAGGAAGAGCACCTCTTGTCTGCGGGCACGCGAAAACTCCAACTCACTGGAGTCTCGCGTCTGAAGGGCAGCCGGGGGAAACCGGACACCCGCGACGTGAGGGCAGTTCCCGATCAGTATGGCCCAGCCGGGACCGTCGGTGTCAAGGGCGGGGGTTGGTCCGGGGCACACGGGCGCGGATGCGCGCCACGGGAGCCGTGTGTTACATTTCGGCACAGGTCACGAGTACCAGCGACAAGCCCCGGCTAGCTGGTCGGCAACCCTCCTTCCGCGGTGGGGTGCCCCGGGTGAGGACCAGGTCCCGACACGACCGTGTCAGACAAGCGCGGACCCCTGAGGCGCGGCCGTCATCGGCGTACCCCGTGGGTCCCCACGACCCACAGAAGAGGTGCCCCATGACCACTGTCATCCCGTTCGACTCCACGCGCTCCAGCCGCTCCGCAGCCAGGGACGCGGCCCGCGACGCCAGGGCCCGCACCGAGTGCGCGATCGTCACCGCCGAGGGCGCAACCCCCCTGGTCACCGGCGGACACGTGGACTACGCCAACTTCGACTACGCCGCCAGCGCCCCGTGTCTGACCAGCGTCGCCGACGCGCTCGCCGCGGCGCTGCCCTACTACGCGAGCGTCCACCGGGGCGCCGGGCACCACTCCCAGGTCAGCACCGACGCCTACGAACGCGCCCGCCGCAGCGTCTCCCGGTTCCTGGGCGTGCGCACGGAGGCCGACGCGTCCGGTTCCGCCGACGCCGTCGTGTTCGTGCGCGGCACCACCGACGCCGTGAACCTGCTGGCCCGCGCTGTCCCCGAGGGGTGCACCGTGGTGGTCTTCGAGTCCGAGCACCACGCCAGCCTCCTGCCGTGGGAGCACCCGGCCTCGCGCGCCGGGAAGGTGGTCCGGCTGCCGCTGCCCGCGTCGCCCGAGGCCGCCGTCAGCGCCGCCCGGACCGCGCTCGCCGAGGCGCCCGAGGGTCCCCGGCTGCTGTGCGTCACCGCCGCCTCCAACGTCACCGGTGAGATCTGGCCGGTCGAGGAGTTGGTGGAGGCCGCCCACGCCGAGGGCGCCCGCGTGGTGGTGGACGCCGCCCAGTACGTGCCGCACCTGCCGTTCAGCCTCACCGCTACCGGCGCGGACTACGTGGCCCTGTCCGGTCACAAGCTCTACGCCCCCTTCGGCTCGGGGGTGCTGGCGGGCCGCGCCGACTGGCTCTCCGCCGCCGCCCCCTACCTCGCGGGCGGGGGAGCCACCCGCCGGGTGACCGAACACGACGTCCAGTGGAACGACCTCCCCGCCAGACACGAGGCGGGCAGCCCGAACGTCCTGGGAGCCGTGGCACTGGCGGCGGCCTGCGACACCTTCACCACCGAGACGCTCTCCCTCCAGCACATCCGCGAGGCCGCTCTGCTGGAGCGCCTGCGCGCCGGGCTGGGCGAGATCGAGGGTGTGCACGAACTGTCCCTGTGGGACGCCGAGCACGCGCGGGTCGGGATCGTGTCCTTCGTGGTCGACGGTCTGCCCGCCGACCTCCTGGCCGCCGCGCTCTCCGCCGAGTACGGGATCGGGGTGCGGGACGGCCTGTTCTGCGCCCACCCGCTCACCACCCACCTGCTGCCCGAGGGGCACGAGCAGGCCGTGCGGGCGAGCCTGGGCGTGGGGACCACCGAGGAGCACGTGGACCGGCTCGTGGGGGCCGTGGCCGACCTCGTGGCCCGGGGCCCGCTCTGGGAGTACGCCGACTGCGACGGCCGCCTAGCCCCGGTCCCGGACCCCCGCAACGTTCTCTGAGGCTCTGCGGAGCGTCCCCCGTGCCCGGAATCCGGGGTTTGGGACCTCGGACTCAAGGAACCTTGTTACGCATGCCCCCACATTCGACGCACTAAGTCACATTTCACGCGTGGGTGTGCTGGGGATCACGTTCCCAGGCGGTACTATCGGGCCCTGACGGTGGGGCGCGCCGTCGCCGGACCCGACCGGTCCGCACCGACGACGCGGCCCGCCTCCCGCGAGCGAACCGGCTGGGGGAGCGTGAACGTGACGGACGTCCGAGGACCCAAGACAGGTCCCCTCACGGCCGTGTTCCGAGCGACCGAGCCCCCGCGCGTGCCCGAGCAGCCATCACCGGTGGTCAGCCTCGGCTCGCGCGGCCGCACGCCGCCCGACCCCGCCGAGACCGAACTCGTCCGTCTGCACCAGGCCTTTCTCGGTCGCGTGGTCGACTACCTCTGCGCGGACGCAGGGATACGCCAGTTCGTGGACTGGGGCTGCCCGGTGCCCGGCACCGCCGAGCGGGTGCGCCGGGCCAACGCCGAGGCCACCGTGGTGCACCTGGCCCCGACCGGGGCGGCGGGGGTGCTGGCCGCTGCCGCGCTCAACGCGACCGTCCTGGCCGGGGACGGTTCCGGTGACTCCGGGACGGACACCGTGCTCCGACGCCTCCACACCAGCGGGCTCGTCGACTTCGACGAGCCCGTCGCCGTACTGATGACCCGACCCGGCACCGAACATGAACCGCCGGCCGGGCTCGACACACTGCACACGATGATGCGCGGCGGCGGATACGTCGCCCTCACCTCCACGGCTCCCCGCCCCACGGCGGAGCGGGCCTTCGCCCCTTTCCTCCCCGTCGAACCGGGGGTCGCCGACCTGACCTGGTGGCCCTATCCGGACGAGGACGTGCCCGCCCCGGGGTGTGGAACCCTGGGCGGACTGGGCCGCGTGCCCAGGCGAGGAAGGGGAGCGACGCGATGGCGCTGAACTGGAACGGCGAGATCCTTGCCCAGATGAGGTTCTACTGGGACTTCTCGCTGTGGCCCAGGCTCGAAGGACTGACGGACGCGGAGTTCTACTGGGAGCCGGTCCCGGACTGCTGGACGGTGCGCCAGCTGCCCGACGGCCGCCACGCCCCGGACGGCGCCTATCCCGAGCCCGAGCCACCGCCGGTCACCACCATCGCCTGGCGCCTGGGGCACATCGTGGTGGACGTGCTGGAGGCCCGGATCAACTGGCACTTCGGCGACCGCACCACCAACCGCGACAACATCGACTGGCCCTCCAGCGCGGCCGAGGCCAGACAGCGCCTGCGCAGGGCCTACATCACCTGGTCCGACCACATCCAGGAGCTTGACGACGACGCCCTGGCCGAGCCGGTGGGAGGTGCCGAGGCACCCCAGTGGTCGGACTTCCCGCTGGTCGTGCTCATCCTGCACCTCAACCGCGAGTTCATCCACCACGGCGCCGAGATCGCCCTCCTGCGCGACCTCCACAGGGCGCGCTTCGGCGAGAGCCCCGGCCCCTGGACCGAACCGGTCTCCTAGAGCACGTGCAGGGGGTCCACCCGGACCTGCACCAGGTGTTCGTCCCGGCGCGCGCTGCGCGCCGAGGCGGCCGCCTTCAACGCACGGGAGAGGTCGCCCACCGCCGAGCGCGGCACGCGCAACAGCGCCCGCTCGGTCACGTGGTCACCGTTCTCCCCCGTCTCGGAACCCACCGGAACCGGTCCCAGCAGCTCGGCGGACTCGGGAAGCCGGATCTGGTCCAGCAGCTCGCGCACGTGCTCGGGGGCGCCGGTGATCGAGGCCATCGACACCGCGGGGGGAAACCCCAGCCCGCGCCGCTCGGCCAGCTCGCGCTCGGCGAACCCGCCCGGGTCCCAGCGCACCAGTGACTGCACCACCGGCAGGGACGCGTCTGCCGACACCACCACGGTGCCGCCCGGCCGCACCAGCGCGGCCGCGTTGAGCCAGCGGCGCAGCGCCTCCTCCGAGGCGCGCAGGTCGGCCCGGTTGAGCAGCGCCCAGCCGTCCAGGAGCACCGCCGCCGCGTACCCGCCCTCCGGGACCACGGGCTCGGCCCCCGGGGTGGACACCACCAGCGAGGGTTTGTTCGGCACCTCCGCCAGGACCTCGTCCCGGCCCGAGGTGCGCACGGTCAGCGACGGGAAGGCCCTGCCCAGCTCCTCGGCGGTTCGGCGGGCGCCCACCACCACCGCCCGCATACGGGTCACCCCGCACTCGGGGCAGGCCCACTGGCCGGCCACCCGGCCGCACCACCCGCAGGAGGGCACGGCGTGCGCCTCGCGGATGGCCAACGGCCCGTGGCACTCCCCGCAACGGGCCGGTTCGCGGCAACCGGCGCAGGCCAGGGCGTTGAGATAGCCGCGGCGCGGCACCTGGAAGAGCACCGGGCCCTCACGCGCGCCGTCCCTGGCGGCCTTCAGGGCCAGGCTCGGCAACCGCGCGCTTCGCGCGGCCTCGTCCCGTGCCAGCTCGCGGTCGTCCCCGGCGGGTTTGACGAGGGGCGCACGGCCGCGCAGGGTCGCCCGGTCGGCGACCAGCGGGAGCGCCCACCCGGACTCGACCAGCAGCTGGGTGTCGGTGGTGCGGGTGTGGCCGCCGAAGAGCGCGCCCGCCCCCGACATGTGCGCACGCATCGCCAGGACCGTCCGGGCGTGCGGATAGGGCGCGTGCGGGTCCACGTGCACGTCGTCCCCGTCGTCCCACAGCACCACCAGACCCAGGTCGTGGACGGGAGCCAGGAGGGCCAGACGGGACCCCACCACCACCCGGGTTCTCCCGTGCAGAACCGAGAGCCAGCGCCGGTAGCGCGGGGTCGGCCCCAGGTCGGCGGGCAGCGCGGCGTGCCGTCCCTCACCCAGATGACGGGTCAGGGCGGCGTCCACGGCCTGGACGTCACGGCTGTTGGGGACCACGATCACCGTGCCGCGACCGGCGTCCAGGGCGGCCCCGGCGGCCACCGCGACGGCGTCGGCCCACTCAGGGCCGGGCAGGGCGTTCCACACAGCGCGGGCCGGACGCCCCTCGCGCAGGGCCGCGACGAACCCCGGGCCCTCCGGATAGTCCCGCCAGGGACCCGGGTCCGTCGCGACGGCCTCCCGCTCCGGCTGGTCCTCCTCGTCCGGTGGGGTCTCCCGCTCCACCCTGACCCTGCGCGGCGGAAGGGCCAGCTTGGCCACCTCGTTGAGGGTGCCCGCGTACCGGTCCGCCACGGCCCGGGCCAGCTCCAGGATCTCCGGGGACAGCACCGGCTCGGAGGAGACCACGGAGTCCAGGTAGAGCAACTGCCCGGCGAAGTCCGAGCGCTCCACCCGCTCCGCCAGCAGGCCCGACAGCAGGCGCCCGTGGAACCACACCTTCACCCGGCAGCCCGGAACCGCCTCCGCGTCCTGGTCGCCGGAGACCTGGTAGTCGAAGTACCGGTCCAGGTGGGGGAGCGGGGTGTCCACGATGACGCGCGCCACCGGAAGGCTCGCGGCGGGCCTTCGGGGCTCGGGACGGGACGCCTCCTTGGCCCTGGCCTTGGCCAGCGCCTTGGGGTCCAGCAGTTCCGACACGTCGAAGAGGCCGTCGTCGGGCTGGTCGGGCTGCTCAGTCATCACCCTTGGTTTACCAGAACCCGCCGACAACACCGCCTTTCCCGCTCGGGAGCCCCCACGGGTACTGGTAGAACAGTGACCCGTAGGCGCAGCGGAGGGGGACCCGAACATGAAGCTTGTCTTTGCCGGAACACCGGAGGTGGCGGTGCCATCACTCAGGGCGCTCATCGACTCCGAACACGAGGTCGCCGCGGTGGTCACCCGGCCCGACGCGCGGGCCGGTCGAGGACGCAGGGTCTCGGCCAGCCCCGTCGCGGAACTCGCCGAGAGCGAGGGCATCGAGGTCCTCAAGCCCGCCAAGGCCGGGGACCCCGAGTTCCTGGCGCGCCTGTCGGAGATCGCCCCCGACTGCTGCCCGGTGGTGGCCTACGGCGCACTGCTGCCGCAGTCCGCGCTGGACGTGCCCAAGCACGGCTGGGTGAACCTGCACTTCTCCCTGCTGCCCGCGTGGCGCGGCGCGGCCCCGGTCCAGCACGCCGTCCTGCACGGAGACGACGTCACCGGAGCCTCCACCTTCCGTATCGTCAAGGAACTGGACGCCGGTCCGGTCTATGGCACCCTCGCCGAGACGGTCCGGCCCACCGACACCAGCGGGGAGCTGCTCGGACGCCTCGCCGTGTCCGGCGCGGGGCTCCTGGTGCGCACCGTGGACGGCATCGCCTCCGGGGAACTGAGCCCGGTCCCGCAGCCGGACGCGGACGTGTCCTACGCGGGCAAGCTCACCACCCTGGACGCCGAACTCGACTTCACCGCGCCCGCCCAGCGCGTGGACCGGGTCGCCCGCGCGTGCACGCCCGCGCCCGGCGCCTGGACCACCTTCCGGGGCACGCGTCTGAAGCTGGGCGCGGTGCGTCCCGTCACCGACGCCGACCGGCCCGAACTCGACCCCGGCCAGCTGCACGCGGACAAGAAGCGCGTCATCGTCGGCACCAGCACCCACCCCGTCGAGCTCGGGTGGGTCCAGCCGCAGGGCAAGAAGGAGATGGCCGCCGTGGACTGGGCCCGTGGCGTGCGTCCCACCGATGACGACCGACTCGGCCGCTGAGCTGCCGTACGCTCGGACCTGGCGTGCGTGAACGCGCGTCGGCACCCGTCCCCGGCTTGTTGAGGCAGAGCACACGTTGAGCGAGCAGTCCCGGTCCCGGAACCAGCGTCCCCGTAAGGGTGGAAAGCCCAGGCAGGGCGGTGGCCACCGGAGCGGGCCGCCGCAGCCCCGCGACCCCGCCCGGCGCGTCGCCTACGACGTGCTGCGCGCGGTGGAGCAGCGCGACGCCTACGCGAACCTGCTGCTGCCCGCCCAGCTCAGTGAGCGCGGCATCCACGGCCGGGACGCGGCGCTGGCCACCGAGCTCACCTACGGGACGCTACGCCGTCAGGGCACCTACGACGCGATCCTGGAGACCTGCGTCGACCGCTCGCTGGCCTCGGTGGACGCCGAGGTGCTTCCGCTGCTGCGGCTCGGCTCCCACCAGCTGCTGTCCACGAACATCCCGCCGCACGCCGCCGTCAGCGAGACCGTGGACCTGGCCCGCCGGGTGGTGGGCCAGCACCGGGGCAAGTTCGTCAACGCGATCCTGCGCAAGGTGAGCGCCCGCGACCTGGACGCGTGGATCGAGATCGTCGCCCCCGACCGCGAGCGCGACCCCAGCGGCTACCTGTCCGTGGTCCAGAGCCACCCGCGCTGGGTGGTCAAGGAGCTGGCCCGCGCCCTGGGGGAGCGGGCCAGGGACGGTCTGGTCCGAACCGAGGAGCTGCTGGTCGCGCACAACGAGCGCCCCAAAGTCACCCTCGTGGCCAAGCCTGGCCGCGCGAAGGTCGCGGACCTGGAGGAGTCCGGGGCCCTCCCCGGCCGCTACTCGCCCTTCGCCGCCTACCTTCCCGAGGGCGACCCGGGACTCGTCCGCGAGGTCCGCCAGAACCGGGCCGCGGTCCAGGACGAGGCCAGCCAGCTGGTCGCCCTCGCGCTCTCCCGAGTGGACGCCAGGGGCGACGACCGCCTGTGGCTGGACATGTGCGCGGGCCCCGGGGGCAAGGCCGGCCTGCTGGCCAGCCTCGCGGGCCAGGGCGAGGCCCGCCTGGTGGCCTCCGAGCTCCAGCCCGCCCGCGCCGGTCTGGTCGCCAACGCCGTGCGCCGCGCCCCCCGCGACGCGGGCCGCGCCATCGTCGCGGACGGCACCCGACCGGCTTGGAAGCCGGGTTCCTTCGACCGCGTCCTGGCCGACGTACCGTGCACCGGCCTGGGCGCACTGCGTCGCCGCCCGGAGTCCCGCTGGCGCCGGGGTCCGGAGAACGTCACCCAGTTGGCCCCGCTCCAGCACGAGCTGCTCACCCGGGCGGTCGAGTCCGCGCGTCCCGGCGGCGTGGTCGCCTACGTGACCTGCTCGCCGCACCTGGACGAGACCGACGGGATCGTTCGGAAGGTGCTGGACGAGCGAGACGACCTCGAACTCCTGCGCGCCCCGGACTACCTCGACGAGGTCCCCGACCTCGCCGCGGGTCCCGAGGGGAAGTACGCCCAGTTCTGGCCGCACGTCCACGGCACGGACGCCATGTTCCTCGCCCTCTTCCGGCGCAAGCCGGAGTAGGCGGGACCGGACACCACCCCTGGGCCACCGTGCCCAGGGGTGTTTTTCGGACATTGAGGAATCTACGCCGTAAAGGCGGCGCCTCAGTCGGTGCCCGTCGCGACGATCACGCAGATCATGCAGGAGTTACCCGCCTCCCTGAGCAGGTAGCGGTAGGACTCGGCCCGGACCTCCTCACCGCTCGCGTCGAGATAGGACCAGCGCACGTGCGCCCACACGAGTCGGTCGGTGAGCTCCTCGATCCCACGGATCTCGGGGACGGCCTCGACCATCCCGCGCTCCCTGTACCCCTCCGCGGCGCCCGCGAAGGCACCTCTGACGTCCTCGGGCGACGTCACAGGGATGCTCTCGACGTCCCCCGCGACGTAGGCCGGATAGCCGTACCTCGCGGCCACGCCGTCCAGGTCGCCGCGTACCAGCTCCCGGCTGTAGGCCTCCAGGAAGTCCCTCAGCCCGTCCTCGTCCAGCATGGTTCCCCCTCGGTCGGTCGTGCCCCCGAGGCACACCTGCCCCGAACCCGCCCCGATACACTGCTGACGTGGCAATTCAGATCTCTCCCAGCATCCTCAGCGCCGACTTCGCGCACCTCGCCGACGAGGCCGCCCGCGTCCCCAGCGCGGACTGGCTGCACGTCGACGTCATGGACGGACACTTCGTCCCCAACCTCACCCTGGGCCTGCCCATCGTGGAGTCCCTCCTCAAGGCGACCACCACGCCGCTGGACTGCCATCTGATGATCGAGGACCCCGACCGATGGGCCCCGGCCTACGCCGAGGCGGGCGCGGGCAGCGTCACCATCCACGCCGGGGCCGCCAACGCCCCCGTGCGCACCCTGCGCGAGATCCGCAGGCACGGCGCCCGTGCCGGACTGGCCCTCAACCCCGCCGAACCGGTCGACCCCTACGAGGATCTGATCGGCGAGATGGACATGCTCCTGCTCATGACCGTCGAGCCCGGCTTCGGCGGGCAGCGGTTCCTGGACCTCGTGCTGCCCAAGATCCGCCGGGCCCGCGAACTCCTCGACAACCGGGACGCCTCGGTGTGGCTCCAGGTCGACGGCGGAGTGAGCGACGAGACCATCGAACGCGCCGCCGAGGCAGGAGCCGACGTGTTCGTGGCCGGTTCCGCCGTCTACGGAGCCCAGGACCCGGACGGCGCCATCGAGTCCCTGCGCGCCCAGGCCCGCAAGGCGAGCCCGCTCGCCTGACCGCCTCCGGTAACGATCGCGGCGCGCCGGGCCCAGGGGCCTGGCCACCGTCGGCGGTGCGCCCTATGCTGCCCGCTGTAGTCGTCGATATCGCTTGGTCGCGGCTCCGTCTTCCCCCCGGGGGAGCGGCGCGGCGTGAGCGCGTTGCCAGGCGCGGACCCGTGGAGTACGCGTGAGGACCACCGAGTACCTGGCCATGGACGCCCTCTGGGAGGCGGAGAACACCGCGATCCGCTGGTTGCAGGGGCTGACCGACTGGCTCGCCCTTCCCTTGGGGGCCGTCACCTTCCTGGGCTCACAGGGCGTCATCGTCGTCCTGCTGGTGACCGTCTTCTGGTGCTTCAACGCGGGCCTGGGCGCCCGGCTCTTCGTGGCGGTCATCGCCTCGGCGGTGGTCAACAACCTGCTCAAGTCGGTGCTGTACGGATCCCGGCCCTACTGGTTCGACGCGCGCGTCACCGGACACGCCCAGCACGGCGGTTTCGGGATGCCCTCGGGGCACAGCCAGGCGGCGGTGGTGACCTACGGCTATCTCGCGGCCAGGTCCGGCCGCCGGAGCCTGGTGTGGGCGGCCGTCGCGGTGATCGCCCTGGTGGCCCTGTCCCGGATCCTCCTGGGCGTGCACTACTTCAGTGACGTCGTGGTGGGTCTGGCCGTGGGCGGGTTCGTGCTGTGGCTGGTGCTGCGCTACGAGGACCGTGTGCTGGCCTGGTGGCTCTCGCTGGACACGGTGCGTTGGGTGTCGTACCTGCTGGTCGCCGCTCTGGCGCCGTGTGTGGTCGCGACGGCCTGGCAGACGGGCGTACGCGGGGACTGGGTCGTCCCGACCACCGAGTGGATCGGCGCCACTCCCGCGGACCCGGCAGGGCACACCCTGGTCGGGCTCCACACGACCTGCGGCGCCCTGCTCGGCGGGGTCCTCGGCTTCACCCTGCTGTACCGGCGCGGCTGGTACAGCGCGGAGGGCACCGTCACGGCCCGCGCCGCCCGGTTGGCCCTCGGGAGCTCCGTGGCCGTCCTCATCCTGGTGGTGGAACGGGTCCTCTTCCGGGACCTGGAGGGCCTGCCCTCGGCCCTGGTGTCGTTCCTGGTCTACGGCGCGGTGGCCTTCTGGGCGTCCTTCGGGGCGCCGGAGATGTTCCTGCGCGGCGGCCTGGCCCACCGCCCCGAACCGCCCTCGCGGGAGAGGGCTCCGACCACAGGTGCGCAATGAACCCCGTCACACCGGCTATGCGCCGCGTGGGCGAGGGGTTACCATCGAGTCGTTAGACAACAGTCAAACGCGTGCTCCGGGGTCGGTGAAAGTCCGAACCGGCGGTGACAGTCCGCGACCCGGTCGATTCCATCGACCGGTTGAACCGGTGGAATTCCGGTACCGACGGTTAAAGTCCGGATGGGAGGCAGTGCGCGTTGGGGCGGGTCCGAGCCGTGCCGAACCTTGGCGACGGTTTCGTGTTCCGTCCCTGTCGTGGACCCGTGATTCCACACCCTTTTCCCCGGAGCCGTGCCAGGCGAAGGGACGTAGGGCGTGTTCACCGGAATCGTCGAGGAACTCGGCAAGGTCGTCTCCATCCAACCCACAGGGGCCAACGGTGAGGCGGCCCTGCTCACCGTGGACGGACCCCTGGTCAGCTCCGACGCCGGGCTCGGTGACTCCATCGCCGTCAACGGCGTGTGCCTGACGGTCGTCGCGCGTGGTGAGGGCACCTTCACCGCCGACGTGATGAAGGAGTCCCTGGACCGCTCCTCCCTCGGCGCCCTCACCCCCGGCGCCCCCGTGAACCTCGAACGCGCCGCCCGCACCGACGGTCGCCTGGGCGGTCACATCGTGCAGGGCCACGTCGACGGCACCGCCACGCTCCTCTCCCGCGATCCGGGTGACAAGTGGGACGTCCTACGGTTCGGCCTGTCCCCGCAACTCTCCCCGTACGTGGTCGAGAAGGGTTCCATCACGGTGGACGGCACCAGCCTCACCGTGTCCGCTGTGAGCGCGCCCGGAGCCGAGGACGAGTTCTTCGAGGTCAGCCTCATCCCGGCCACCCTGGAGGCCACCACCCTGGGCGCCCTGGCGGTCGGTGCCGCGGTGAACGTCGAGGTGGACGTCATCGCCAAGTACGTGGAGCGCATCACCGCGGTCTCCCGGGCCCGCGCGCAGGACGGGACCCGCGCCTAGCGCACCGCACCGCCACCACCCACCGAGACCCACCACCCACCACGCACCTTCAGGAGCGGGAATGACCGTCACCGACACCACCCCGGCCACCGACACCGGACAGGCCGTCGTCCTCGACCGCATCGAGGACGCCATCGCCGAGTTCGCCCAGGGCAGGGCCATCGTGGTGGTGGACGACGAGGACCGTGAGAACGAGGGCGACATCATCTTCGCCGCCGAGCTCGCCACCCCCGAGCTGCTGGCCTTCATGATCCGCTACACCTCCGGCGTGGTGTGCGTGCCCATGGAGGGAGAGGACCTGGACCGCCTCGACCTGCCGCTGATGACCGCGCGCAACGAGGAGAGCCTGCGCACCGCCTACACGGTGACGGTGGACGCCCGCGAGGGCGTCAGCACCGGTATCTCCGCCGCCGACCGCGCCCGCACCATCCGTCTGCTGGCCTCCGACGAGAGCGGCCCCGTGGACTTCGTGCGCCCCGGCCACATCCTGCCGTTGCGCGCCCGCCCGGGCGGCGTCCTGGCCCGGAGAGGCCACACCGAGGCCTCCGTGGACTTCGCCCGCCTGGCCGGTCTGCGCCCCGCCGGTGTGCTCGCCGAGGTGGTCAACGACGACGGCACCATGGCCCGCCTGCCCCGGCTGCGCGAGTTCGCCGACGAGCACGGCCTGAAGCTGGTGTCGGTCGAGCAGCTCGCCGCCCACCGCGCCGCCCTCGGCGAGACGCTCACCGAGGAGGAGGCCCACCCCGCGCTGGTCACGCGCATGGTGGAGACCCGCATGCCCAACCAGCACGGGGAGTGGCGCGCGATCGGCTTCAAGGGCACCGCGGACGGCGCCGAGCACGTCGCCCTGGTCCTCGGTGACCTGACCGACGGCGACGACTTGCTGGCCCGCCTGCACTCGGAGTGCCTGACCGGCGACGCCTTCGGCTCCCACCGCTGCGACTGCGGCGCCCAGCTCGACGCGGCCATGGCGGCCGTGGCCGAGGAGGGGCGCGGGGTCATCGTGTACATGGGCGGTCACGAGGGCCGGGGGATCGGCCTGCTGCACAAGCTGCGCGCCTACAGCCTCCAGGACCAGGGCGTGGACACCGTCGACGCCAACCTGCGCCTGGGCCTGCCCGCCGACGCGCGCGAGTTCGGCGCTGGCGCGCGCATCCTCGCCGACCTCGGGGTCGCCTCGGTGCGGCTGCTGTCCAACAACCCGGCCAAGGTCGAGGGCCTGGAGCACCACGGGGTGCGGGTGAACGAGCGGGTGGCCATGCCGACCTTCGTCACCGACGACAACCTCTCCTACCTGCTGACCAAACGCGACCGCATGGGCCATGACCTGGCCGCCGTCGCGCGCTAGCACCCACCAACCCCCCGGTTCACCATCCACTCCCATCCCAGGAAAGGCCGGTCATGAGCGGCACAGGACGTCCGGACGAACACCAGGTCGACGCCTCGGGGCTGTCGGTGGGCCTCGTCGTCACCCGGTGGAACGAGGCGATCGTCGAGCCGATGCTCGCCAACGCGCTCGCCGTGGTCAAGGCCTCGGGGGCCGTCGACCCCGTCGTGGTGAGGGTCGCCGGGGCCGTGGAGATCCCGGTGGTCGCCCAGGAGTTGGCGCGCAGGCACGACGCGGTGATCGCCCTGGGCGCGGTCATCCGCGGCGGCACACCGCACTTCGACTACGTGTGCCAGTCGGTCACCCACGGTCTGACCGAGGTGGCCCTGCGCGAGTCCACCCCCGTGGGCAACGGTGTGCTCACGTGTGACACCCTGGAACAGGCGCGTGACCGCGCCGGACTTCCGGGAAGCGTCGAGGACAAGGGCGCCGAGGCCGCTTCGGCCGCCCTGGACACGGCGGTCGCGCTGCGCGGTCTGCGTCGCTGATTCACCCTCCTGGTCGCGCGCGCCCGCGCCTGGCCGGACGGTGACCGGGGTGAGGCACGCCCGAGGGCGTGGAGATGGAGCAGTTGGTGCGGACGAGGGAACTACCTGTGGACGAGGCGTCGAGCAAGGCGGCCCTGCCGAGGACCTGGCGGCCCCGTGCGGTGCGCCTGGTCGCGTACGGCCTGGGCCTGCTGATCGTGGCGACCATGGTCGTGCTGGCCGTGATCCTGCCCGCCGAGTGGCGGATGATGGACCGTTTCCTGGTCGTGGGGCTCGGTCTGGCGGTGGCCGCGGGGCTGCACATGCTGGGCCGTCCCCGGCTGATCGCCATGGAGCGCGGCGTGGTCGTCATCAACGGCGTCCGCACGCACCACCTGGCCTGGCCGGAGGTCCTGGACATCCGGATGCCCGTCGGCGAGCCGTGGCCCTGCCTGGACCTGTCGGACGGCACGTCGCTGCCGGTGATGGGCATCCAGAGCACCGACGGCGAGTACGCCCAGCGCGGTCTCGCCGAGTTCCGTGCGATGTTGGACCGGGGTGAGGGCCGCGAGCCCGACCTCCCCGAAGGTCCGCTTTCGTAGACGCGACCGAATCGAGCCCCTGTTTCCTGGAGGAACGGGGGCTCTTTCGTGTTGCGTTGGGCACATAGGTTGATACCAAGGCCCATGAGCGGACCGGTGTGGACCGCCGGGGGAGTCGTGGAAGAGGTGCCGCGTGCGAGATGTCCGAGCGAGCGTGTCCGAACTGTACGCCTCGGGGGAGACCTTCGCGGTGGCCACGGTGATCGACACCTTCAAGAGCGCGCCCCGGGACGCGGGTGCGGCCATGCTGGTGAGCGCCTCAGGTGAGGTCACCGGCAGTGTGTCGGGCGGCTGCGTGGAGGGGGCCGTCTACGAGGAGGCCCTGGAGGCGATCCGCACGGGTGTGCCGGTGCGCCGCACGTACGGTGTCAACGACGACGACGCCTTCAGCGTCGGCCTCACCTGCGGGGGGACCCTGCACATGTTCGTCGAACCGGTGAACCGGGCGACCTACCCCCAGCTGGGCGCGGTGATCGGTGCCGTGGACGAGCACCAGCCGGTGGCGGTGGCCACCATCGTGGCCGATCCCTCCGACGCCTCCCGGGTGGGCCGCCGCCGCGTGGTGTGGCCGGGGAACGCCGAGGGCGACCTGGGCGAGGGCGGTGAGCGCCTGGCCGCCGCCCTGGACGACGACGTGCGCGGCATGCTGGCCCAGGGCAGTACCGGTCTGTTGCACTACGGCGCGGACGGTCAGCGGCGCGGTGACGAGCTGGAGGTGTTCGTCCAGTCGTTCGCCCCGGCGCCCCGCATGCTGGTGTTCGGCGCCATCGACTTCGCCGCGGCCGTCGCCGACCTCGGCTCCTACCTGGGCTACCGGGTGACGGTGTGCGACGCCCGCCCGGTGTTCGCCACCGCCAAGCGGTTCCCGACCGCCGAGGAGGTGGTGGTGAAGTGGCCGCACGTGTACCTGGACGAGATCGCCGACGAGATCGACCAGCGCACCGCGATCTGCGTGCTCACCCACGACCCCAAGTTCGACGTCCCCGTGCTCAAACGGGCGCTGTCCACCGAGGCCGGGTACATCGGAGCGATGGGGTCCCGGCGTACGCACGAGGACCGCGTGGAGAGGCTCCGCGAGGCCGGGGTGGAGGAGGGGGCGCTGACGCGTCTGCACTCGCCCATCGGTCTCGACCTGGGTGCGCGCACTCCTGAGGAGACGGCGGTGTCCATCGCCGCCGAACTGGTGCGCACCCGGTGGGGCGGTAGCGGCCGGGGGCTGAGCGAGACCAGCGGACGAATCCACCGGGACACGCCCCCGACGCCCCTGGTTCCGGCCGGATTCGGCCACTCCAAGAGGTGAACCGAAACTGGCCCGGGGGTGAAGGGCCAGTTCAGGGCGGTGATGCCGGACCCGGCCCCGGAGTCGTGTCCACGACCTCGTCCAGGCGGCCCACCCGGGGACCCCGACCGTGGCATCATCGCGTCATGGGTACGGGGGAGCGAGGAGACGTGCGTTCGGGTGCGGTGGCCGGCCTGCTGCTCGCGGCGGGTTCGGGGAGCAGACTCGGCCGCCCCAAGGCCCTGGTCGAACTCGCGGGCGAACGCCTCGTGGACCGTGGCACGCGCACCCTCGCCGAGGGCGGATGCACCCCGGTCCTGGTGGTCCTGGGCGCCGCCGACACCACCGTCTCCGGCGCGGTGACCGTGCACAACCCCGACTGGTCGACGGGGATGGGATCCTCGGTCCGCGCCGGCATCGACGCGATGCCCGACACCGTCGACGCCCTGCTGGTGGCCCTGGCCGACCAGCCCCTGGTCACTCCCGAGGCGGTTCGGCGCCTGGTCGAGGCCTACGCGCAGGGCGCCCGGGCCGCTGTGGCCACCTACCACGGCAATCCCCGCAACCCCGTCCTGTTGGGCCGGGAACACTGGTCCACGGTCTACTCCATGGCCGAGCGGGACGTGGGCGCCCGCCCCTTCCTGCGGGCCTACTCCCATCTGGTCACCACGGTGGCCTGCGACGACGTCGCCAGTCCCGAGGACATCGACACCGAGGAGGACCTGGTCCGACTCACGGAGGCACTCGGGGGAGTGTGAGGGCACGCTTGTCGTCACCTCGGACGGCACACGGGTGTTCGACACCGGGTTCGCCACTTCACGGCCGGACACTTCTGCGGCCGAGCTGGCCGGGGGCGGGCTCGCCGCGGACGAGATCCACGGCGAACCGGCGGGGCACCGTACGACCCCGCCCCGGGGCGGTTCGCCGCGCTGGCCCGGCCCGAGGTCCGGTCAGTCCAGCGACTCGGCGAGGATGCCGAAGGTGTGCTCCACGCTCTCACCAGGGGCCAGGACGATCAGGTCCGTGCCGCTGTTGAGGGCGTCGGGCGGGCAGGTCATGGGTTCGGCCGCCAGGTGTGCCCGATGGAGGTCGCCGCCGAGGGAGTCGGAGCTGAACAGCTGGAGCCACCCGTAGCCCCGGTCCGCCCACAGGCACACTCGGCGCTCGGGTCCGCTCAGCCGTACCCAGGCGCGCCCGTCCCGGTCGCGGTCGAGGTCGGTGAAGGCGGTGTCCAGCTCCGTCGTGCCCGGGTTCCGGCCGGGCGGGCGCAGGTCGTACTCGGTTCCGGACACCGGCACCGGGTCGCCCACGGGCACCAGCGCGGCGTTCGCGGGCTGACGGCTTCCCGCAGTGGCCTCCAACCGCACCTCGCCTCGCTCCACCAGGTCCCGGAAGGGTGCGCCCAGGGTGAGGTAGGGGTGGAAGCCCAGGCCGTACGGGGCGTCCGAGTCCCCGGTGTTGCGCGCCTTCACGGTGACCGTGAGCCCGCGCGCCGCCGATGCGTCGGCGGTCAGGCGGTAGGTGGCGGTCAGTTCCAGCGGGAACGGGTATCCGGGGGTGCCGGGGAAGTCCAGGCCCAGGGTCACGTCCTCCTCGGAGCGCTCCTGGGTGGACCACACCACCTCGCTGACCAGACCGTGGATCGCGGAACCGGTCTCCGGGTCGTTGACGTCCAGCCGGTACTCGGTGCCCTGGAAGGTGTAGCGGGCCGAGGCCACCCGGTTGGGCCAGGGGGCCAGCAGCTGACCCTGGGAGGCGATGGGGCCCGACTGGCGGGTGTACGGCCAGATCAGGTCGTGTCCCCGCCAGGAGAGCGCCTGCAACCCGGCCCCGGTACGGTCGACGCGCGCCCGGTACTCCCCGGCGCGCAGCTCGAACACCTCAGCCACCCGTTCACCCTTCTCCCGTGGTCCGGCACACCGCCGAACCGGGAGATCATAGCGTGTCCGACGCCTCACCAGGGGTGTCGGCCCGCCGGGGACCTCAGCCCAGCAGCCCGTCCAGAGGAATGAGCACCCCGGACCCCAGGGCCAGCAGTCCCGTGGAGAACAGCACCACGAGCATGACCAACGATCCCGCGACGGCCAGGCGGAAGGCGCCCAGCCTGCGACGGGCCTTGAGAGTGGACTTCGCCGCCGTGCGCCCCAGCACGAACAGGGCGACCGACAACAGGACCGGGAACCACCAGGCCGCGCCGATCCCACCGGGCAGCAGACCGGTCAGCGCCGCAGCCCCCTCGGTGAGGGGGTTGTCGCTGAAGTCCAGCAGACCCGTGTAGGCGTCGGTCACGAACGCGCTCTCGGGGAAGAAGCCCTCCCCGGGGCGCACCGCCCGGCCCAGGCCGTCCAGCAGGCCCAGCAGAGCGGCCGGGTAGGCGAACCGGCGGCACCGTCCCGCCTTCATGGCGCGCTGGATCTGGCCCATCGTCCGGTCGACCCGCCGGGCCGCCCGGTCCTGCCGCCGTTTCTCCTTGGCGGTCGCGGGCTCCTGCGGGCGGGTGGGGTCCCCGGGCAGCGCCGGGTTGTCGGGCCGGGTGGCCGCGACCGCTCGACGCTGGCGGGCGGTGGCCACCTTCTCCTGTGCCCCCTCCCATCGTGCCCGTGCCGATCCGGCCAGGGAGGCCCAGCGGTCCTGGCGGCGGGCCCGCCCGTCGGCGCGCTCGCGCTCGGCGATCGAACCGCCGACCCGCGCCGCCTCCGGCAGCAGGAGGAGGGCGGTCAGGACGGCGCTCCGGCTGGCCAGCTGGTCGCCGCCGTCACGCAGCGCCGCCTTGCGCTGCTCGGACCACCACGGCGCGTTCGGGGCGGAGCTGCGCTGCTGCGGGTGCCAGGACTGGCGGCGCAGCAGGGACCTGTGCTGCGCGGCGGTCTCGGGTGAGAGCACCATCTCCACCGCGCGCGCCCACGTGGAGTCGATCTCGTGGGCGGCGGGCCGCCGGGGCGCGTCCGGGTTCCGGGTCGTGTCGGGACGCTCGTCCACCACCCGCTCCAGGGTCTCGTTGACCCGCGCCATCAGCAGCGGGACCTCGTGCTGGACCCGCTCCAGCAGCGCGCAGCGGCCGGATCCGCCGGAGCGGCACTCGGGGTGCGGGCACCAGTGCTGGGCGCCCAGTCCCACCACGCCCGACTCCACGGCCTCGCGGACCACGGAGTGGCGGCTGGCGTCGCCCGCAGCCAGGCCCAGGAGCCCGTCCGCGCTGATCTCGTGGCCCCGGAAGCGCGGCGGCATACCGGGCACGTAGCGGGCGGCCAGGGCGCTGATCGCCACGTGCGCGAGGTCGGGGCGGGCCTCCAGACCGGTGAGGTAGGCGCGGTCGAAGGTGTAGTCGTTGACCTCCCGGTCCAGCCAGGTGCGGAGCTCGGACCAGTGGCTGCGCAGCCACATCGCTCCGGTGTCGGAGCGGTCGAGCAGGTCGAAGGCGAGGCTGGGCGGGTCCTCGTGGGAGGTCCCGGCGAAGTTGATGGGGCGTCGGCGGCTCGCGGTGCGGATCGGCGGGCGCTCCCCGGCCAACCACGCCGCGACCTCGTCGTACCCCCACCGGGCGGAGGGTGCCAGGGTGAGCAGGCCCCGGGCGAGCAGGCGCCAGCGCTCGTCGGTGATGGCGGAGATGTCCACCTCGGTGTTGCGGGCGGTCAGCCAGTTCCCGCCGCGGTCGGGGCGGCGGCCGGTGGTGAGCTCGTGCACCATGACGCCCAGCGACCACCAGGCGGCCGGTGCCTCACGGCGGCCCTCCACCACCTCGGGGGAGGCATAGGCCTCGGTGACGGCCTGGCTGCCGTAGACCCGGCTCATGGTGGCGCGCACGGCGCCGCCGAAGTCGGTGAGCGCCACCACCGGCGGGTCCAGCGAGCGGACCAGCAGGTTCTCGGGCTTGACGTCGGTGTGGTTGTGCTGGAGTTCGCTCTGCCAGTGGTGCAGGCAGTCGGCGACGGCGCGGACCACGGCCCGGGCGCCCTCGTCGTCCATGGGGGACTGGTTGATGACCTCGCGCAGGGTGCCCAGGGAGAAGTACTCCTGGGCCTCCCATGCCAGGTCCTCGCCCCAGGAGCTGGCGGCGGTCCCGTAGCCCTGGATGGCGGGCGTGTGCGGGGAGGCGGTTCCCCGGGCGCGCAGACGGTCCAGGAGTTCGCGGTTGATGTCGTGGCCGGGCCGGTACACCTTCAGGGCCAGCTGACGCCCGGGAGTGTCGGTGGGTTCGGCGAGGTAGACGACGGCCTCGCCGCCCGCGCCGATGTGGTCCAGGACCTGGTAGCGGCGGCGGAGTTCGGCGGGCACCGCGTAGTCGAGGTCGCCCGCGGGGCCCACGACCACGCGGGAGACCAGGCGCGCCATCCAGTCCAGGAGCGGCCCGAGGAGCACCCGCCACCACGGGGTGCGGCCTCCGGAGGGGCGGGGCGCGGCGACGGCGGGTCGGCTCGTGCCCGGGCGCCCGGTGGCCGAGGCGAAGTCGGAGGCGGGTGGTTGGATTCGCGTGCCGTCGGCGGGTGCGGCGCCCAGGGCGGCGTCGCCGGGCAGGACGGTGGTGCGGTCCGTTCCGTTCGGCGCGCCCGGGGGGACCACACGGGTGGGCCCGTCGTCCGGGGTGGGGGGCGGGCCCGGGTACGCGGCCCCCGGTTCTGGTGGCGGTGCGGCGCCTGGTCGGAACACGCGTGTGACCCAGCGAGTGGCACCCACCGCCGGGTTGGCTCGCGTGGTGGGTGTCGTCGGGTCGATCCGCTGGGTGGGTGCGTTCTCGTCACCGGGGTCGGGCGTGACCATCGAGGCCGGAGCCATCCTTCGGATAGGCGGTCGTCTGCGGGTGTCCGGGGGATTTCCGTGGCGGGGGCGGACCCCTCCAGGTTAGGTCGTTCGCGGGCCCGGTCGAGTGGTGGAGCCCACCGTGGTCCGGACCCGTGAACGATCTTCCCCCGTCACCTGATGGGACTCCTCAGAGACCGTTCGGGTTCCGGTTTTCGTGACCCTTCGTCACCGGAGCCCTCCCGCGGTGACGGACGGGGGCGTTCAGTGCTCGCCGCGCGGGGTGACTCCGAGGGCCGCGCAGGCCTCCTGGTACATGCGGACCACCTCGACGCGGATCTGCGCGCGTTCGGTGAGCGGGGCGGCCCAGGGGATACGCACGTCCTCCTCGGTTCCGTCCACGGTGACCGCGTAGTCGCCGCCCTCACCGTCAAGGCCGGTCATCCGGGCGGCGGTGGCGTCGGGTCGGCCGCCCAGGGCACGGCAGATGAGCAGGGTGTCCTCGGGGTGGTCGCCGTTCATGTGTGCGGTGACGGCGGTGACGACCTCGGGGGTGAAGGGTTGGGGCGGCACGGTGGCTTCTCCTGCGGTCTGTGGGGCGCTGCCGGACATACGGGACGGGGGAGGGTCCGTGTGGACCCTCCCCCATCGACGATATCGGAGGCCCCACCGGGTTTCTGACGGGGTGTCGTCAAAACTCGGAGTGGTGCCGTACCGGGGCGCCGCGCCCGCCGGAGCCGTTGCGGCTCAGGCCTGGCGGGTGAACTCGGCGTCGATCTCGATGGAGATCTTGTCGCCGACGACCACGCCGCCGCTCTCCATCGGCATCTCGATGTCGACGCCGAACTTCTTGCGGCTGATGGTGGTGGAGGCGGCGAACCCGGCGCGGTCCAGGCCGTAGGGGTCGACGGTGGAACCGTTGAACTCCAGGGCCAGTTCGACCGGGTGGGTGTTCTGCTTGATGGTCAGGTCGCCCTTGAGGACGAAGTCCTCGCCCCTGGCCTCCAGGCCCGTGGAGCGGAAGCTGAACGCGGGGTGGTTGTCGGCCTCGAAGAAGTCGTTGGACCGGATGTGGTTGTCGCGGTCGGTGTTGTCGGTGTTGATCGAGCTCGCGTCGATCGTGGCCTCGACGGAGGACTGGGTGGGGTCCTCGGGCACGGTCAGCGTGGCGTCGAACTTCTCGAAGCGGCCGCGGACCTTGCTCACCATCATGTGGCGGACGGAGAAGCCGACGATGCTGTGGGCTGCGTCGATCTTCCAGGTGCCGGGCTTGAGTTCCTGAGCGGCCATGGTGTCTCTCCCTGTGTTCGGGCGGCCCGGATGCCGGGTCGTCCCACTGACTGGTTCTTTGTCTGGCAACAAAGTACCTTAGAAGTATCTTCCTGGGAAGTAGATTAGGTGTTCGTCCCCGAGGGCGCAAGGGCCCCGCCACTCCGCGACCGCCACCCGTTCCGCCGGGCTAGAATCAGGCCCATGGAGAAGGCATGGCTCGAAGCCGACGAACAGGACGTCTGGCGCGGGTTCCTGCGGATGAACGCCTGGATCTACGACGAACTCGAACACGACCTGCGCGACCGGGACGGTCTCTCCCTCATCGAGTACGGCATCCTCGCCCACCTCTCCGAAGCCCCCGAACAGCGCATGCGGATGCGCGACCTCGCCGAGACCGTGATCGTCTCCAAGAGTCGCCTGTCCCACCAGATCGCCCGCCTCGAACGCGACGGACACGTGCGGCGGGAGAACTGTGAGGACGACCGGCGCGGACTGTGGGCGGTCCTCACCGACGACGGCACCGCCGCCCTTCACCGGGCCGCACCGGGCCACGCCACCCGGGTGCGCTCGCTGATGTTCGACCGGCTCACCCCCGAACAGGTCGACCAGCTCCGGGGGATCGTCGACACGCTCGGCGGCGCCCGACCCTGATCCGCGCGGACCTCCCGGAACCGCACGCCCCCACGGCGCGCTTCTGTGAAGCTGGTGTCCGGGGAGCGGAGCACCCGAGCGCCGACCCCGCGGGACGGCGGCCGCGCCCACCCGGAACAGGGGAGAGGTCACATGGTTCTGTCCGAGAAGCGACTCCGGAACGCACGCACACCCCGGGTAGAGTCGGAGCCCGTGAGCAGACCATCGATCATCGGCGCCCAGAACTTCCGTGACGACGACGGCAGCGCCGACCCGGACGTCGAGGCGAGCCTGCGTGAGCACGCCGCGGGCCGGACCGGCGACCGACAGGTCCTCGCCGCCCTCAGCGGCTCCCGGGTCCTCATCCCCGTGGTGGCCGTGGCCACCGAGACCGAGCAGGGCGTGGGCGGGCTCACCAAGGAGAAGAACAGCGAGGTGGCCATCCCCATCATGACCGGCAAGGACGGCCGTCGCGGGGTCCTGGCCTTCACCTCCGTGGACGCCGTCCGCCGCTGGCGCCCGGACGCCCGCCCGGTGCCCTTCACCACCCAGGACGCCTGCCAGGCCACCCTGGAGGAGAACGCCGACGCGCTGGTCATCGACGTCTCCGGACCGGTCCCGCACACCATCCAGGGCCGCTTCCTCACTGTGCTCGCCGAGCAGGGGTCGGTCCCCGAGCCCAAGGACGACCCCCAGGTCCTGGGCATCGTCTACGGGGTGACCCACGCCGAGTTCGGGATCGAGCGCGTGCGCATCCACCCCTCCGAGCGCGCCGACCTCGGCATCCGCCTCGAACTGGAGGAGCGCGACGACGAGTCGCTGCGCAGGGTCGCCGAGCGGCTCACCGCCGAACTCCGGCACGTGCTGCCCGGCGGTGTCGAACTCAGCGCGGTCGTGCGGGCCCGGCGCGACGACGAGTGACCCCGGGGTTGTCCACAGGGCGCCCCACACCCTGTCGCGGGACGACGCCAACAGGTAGTTTCCGAACATGCCCACCCCCCTGGCGCTCACGTCGTCCCCGCTCCCGTGGGCGGTCCTCGCGGCCGCCGTGCTCTTCGCCCTGGGACTCGCGGTCGGCCGCACCGGCGGCCGTCTGGTCCACCTCTTCGGTCCGGCGCTTCCGCCGGAGCCACCCGACCCTGGGCGGGCCACTCCTCACCAGGACGCTGCCACAGGTGGAATCGAGGAGCGGGCAGGCGCGCCCGACACACCGGCGGCATCCGTCACGGCGACCGTCCCCGACCCGGATGAGGAGCACGACGGGCCCCCGCCTCCCCGCTGCCCGCACTGCCTGACCCGGATCCGCTTCGCCCGGGGGCTGCCCGTCGTCGCCTCCCGTGCCTTCCAGCGGGACGGCACCTGCCCCCACTGCGCGCTCCGGGTCCGCCCCCACCCGGCCGTAGTCGCCACCACGGCGCTGCTCTTCGCGGCGGTCGGCGCCCTCAGCCCCACCCACCTGGCCGACTGGTCGCCGTTCGGGCTCCTGGCCGTGCTCTGGCTCGTCGCGCTCGGCGTCCCGCTGTCCGTCGTCGACCTGCGCGTGATGCGTCTGCCCGACGCCCTCGTCGCCCCCGCCTACCCCGTCGCCGCGCTCCTCCTGGCAGCGGCGGTCCTCCTCCCGCCCTTCGGGCCCCACCTGGAGCGCGGCGCCGACGCCCTGGTCGGCATGGCGCTCATCACGGTCCTCTACTGGCTGATGTGGCGGATCAGACCGGGCGGACTCGGGTTCGGGGACGTCAAGCTCTCCGGGCTCACCGGCCTCTACGCGGGCTGGATCGCCGGACCGGTGGGCGCGCTGGTCGCCGCCTTCTGGGCCTTCGCGGCCTTCTCCCTGCTGGGAGTGGTCCTGCTGCTCCTGCGCCGGATCACCCGGGCCGAA
The DNA here is from genome assembly GCF_001083815.1 of Nocardiopsis sp. SBT366. Classification (NCBI taxonomy): domain Bacteria; kingdom Bacillati; phylum Actinomycetota; class Actinomycetes; order Streptosporangiales; family Nocardiopsidaceae; genus Nocardiopsis; species Nocardiopsis sp. SBT366. Next base: position 83,618 of record NZ_LAVM01000008.1, read on the forward strand.
CCGCTCCCGCTCGGCCCGTTCATGCTCGCCGCCACCCTCGCGACCGTCCTGGCCGGTCACCCCCTGCTTCCGCAACCCTGAACCCGGTGACCACGCCTCCCTCCGATCCGTGGGAGGATCGTGCACATGTTGCGTTGGCTGACCGCGGGGGAGTCCCACGGACCTGCACTCGTCGCGATCCTGGAGGGCCTTCCGGCCGGTGTGTCCGTCACCTCTGACGACATCGCCGCCGCGCTGCTCCGTCGTCGCGCCGGGTACGGTCGGGGCGCCCGGATGAAGTTCGAGAAGGACCAGGTCTCCGTCATCGGAGGTATCCGGCACGGCCTCACCCAGGGTGGGCCGGTCGCGATCGAGGTCGGAAACACCGAGTGGCCCAAGTGGGAGAAGGTGATGTCGCCCGACCCGGTTCCCGCCGAGGAACTGGACGGCACGGCGCGCAACGCGCCCCTCACCCGCCCCCGCCCCGGGCACGCCGACCTCGTTGGTATGCAGAAGTACGGGCACGAGGAGTCCCGGCCGATCCTGGAGCGCGCCAGCGCCCGTGAGACCGCGGCTAGGGTCGCCGTCGGCGAGGTCGCCCGGCAGTTCTGCCGCCAGGCGCTCGGCATCGAGATCCTCAGCCACGTGGTCTCCATGGGCCCCGTCGCCGTTCCCGAGGGTGCGCCCGAACCGCGCCCCGAGGACCTCGCGGCGATCGACGAGGACCCCCTGCGCTGCTTCGACACCGCGACCAGCGCCCGCATGGTCGAGGAGGTCGACGACACCAAGAAGTCCGGGGACACCCTGGGCGGCGTCGTCGAGGTCCTCGCCTACAACCTGCCGCCCGGCCTGGGCAGCCACGTGCACTGGGACCGCCGTCTGGACTCCCGCCTGGCCGGGGCCCTCATGGGCATCCAGGCCATCAAGGGCGTGGAGGTCGGTGACGGCTTCCGCACCGCCGCCCGTCGCGGCTCCGAGGCCCACGACGAGATCGAGCCCGGCCCCGACGGCGTCCGCCGCCGCACCAACCGCGCCGGAGGGGTCGAGGGCGGCATGTCCACCGGCGACCCCCTGCGGGTGCGCGCCGCGATGAAGCCCATCGCCACGGTGCCCAAGGCACTGGACACCATCGACACCGAGACCGGCGAGCCCACCAAGGCCCACCACCAGCGCAGCGACGTCACCGCCGTCCCCGCCGCCGGTGTGGTCGCCGAGGCCATGGTCGCCCTGGTGATCGCCGAGGCCGCCATCGAGAAGTTCGGCGGCGACTCGGTCCCCGAGACCGCCCGCAACCTCCAGGGCTACCTGGACGCGCTGACGATCCGCTAGAACCACCCCACTGGCCCGCCCTCCCCCGGAGAGCGGGCCAGTTCACTTTCACCTACAGGAGCACCCCCATGCACCACCCCCGCCTCGCCACCGTCTGGTGGGACCTGACCGAGTCCGACCAGACCATCGAGTCCCTGCGCGCCTACCTGAAGGAGACGTCCGTCGACGCCTTCGCCGAGGTGCCCGGTCTGCGCCTCAAGGCCTGGATCGCCGACCCCGAGACCAACCGTTGGGGAGCGGTCCTGCTGTGGGAGTCCGCCGCGGCCTCCCAGGGGCCGGTCCCCAGCCGCGCCCTGCAGCTCATCGGCTACCCGCCCACCGAGCAGCACGTCTTCGACGTCGAGGCCACCGTGGAGGGGCGCTGCGAGGACACCGAACTCAGCCACCGGGGCCTCGCCTTCGCCGCGCAGGCACCCTGACGCCTCGGCACGGGCCCCGCCCGCGCACGCACGCGGGCGGGGTCCGTGCCGATCACCGCCTGAGCGACCTGTGCGGTTGCCTTCCCGGCACGGGGCTCGGAGCTTGCAGGGCCATCCGTCGCGTGGACCCGTGTCCCTTCCTCCCGCGCACGCGGCGATGGATCACTCTCGGAGTCGCGGTTCGCCTCGTTCGAGCGAGGCACGCCCTCGCGGGGACTGGCCACTGGCAGGCGGCCGTTGAGGGAGGACGGAAGTGGGTCCCGCACACGTGGGAAGGGTCCCCCGCGACTACCGGTAGCGTTGGTCGAACAGAGCCTGCTCCCCGCGCACGCGGGACGGGCCGCAGCACCTGACGGCGCACGCGAGCGACACCGCCTGCCTCCCCGCACGCGGGGATGGGCCGCCGTCAGGCGCGGCTCCGAGCAGGCGGTCAGAACGTTCCCCGCGGGCGCGGGGTGACCCCCGGAGGTAGGCAGAGCGTGGCAAGAGCGATCGCGGTGCTCATCGGTTCGCCCGGTTCGGGCAAGTCCACCGTCGGCGAGGCCCTGGCCCGCCGGCTGGACACGGACCTGTTGTGCACCGACACCGAGATCGAGAGGCGTGCGGGCAAGCCCATCAGCGACATCTTCCTCCAGGAGGGCGAGGAGCACTTCCGCGCACTGGAGCGCGAGGTCGTCGCCGAGGGCCTGCGCTCCTGGGAGGGCGTCATCGCGGTCGGCGGCGGCGCGGTCCTGAACGAGGAGACCCGCAAGGAACTCGTCGACCACCACGTGGTCTACCTCCAGGTGGACTTCGGTGAGGCCGCCAAGCGCGTGGGGATGGACGTGGCCCGCCCGCTGCTGTCCGGGAACCCCCGCACCCAGCTGCGCAGGCTCCTCAACGAACGCCTCCCGGTCTACGAGAGCCTCGCCTCGGTCACCGTGCCCACCACCGAGTACCACCCCGAGGAGATCGTGGACGCGATCGTCGAATCCCTCCCCACCGGAAAGGCCGCCCAGTGACCGTGACCCGGATCGGCGTGGGGGAGCCCACCGGACGCTACGACGTGGTGGTCGGCAGCGGCATCCTCGCGGAACTGCCCTCCCTGGTCGGCGGCGCCGCGCAGGTGGCCGTCATCCACCCCGAGGGCCTGGACCAGATCGCCCGCCCCGTGGTCGGGGTCCTCGAGGAGGCCGGATACCGCGTCCGGCCCATGCCCGTGCCGAACGGCGAGGCCGCCAAGACCGCCGCGGTCGCCACCGAGCTGTGGTCCCGGCTGGGGTCGTTCAACTTCACCCGCACCGACGCCGTGGTGGGAGTGGGAGGCGGGGCCGTCACCGACCTCGCCGGGTTCGTCGCGGCCACCTGGCTGCGCGGGGTGCGTTCGGTGCTGGTCCCCACCACGTTGCTGGGCATGGTGGACGCCGCCGTGGGCGGCAAGACCGGCATCAACACCCCCGAGGGCAAGAACCTCGTGGGCGCCTTCCACCCCCCGGCCGGGGTGCTGTGCGACCTCGCCACCCTTCCGAGCCTGCCCCGGGCGGACTACGTCGGAGGGCTGGCGGAGATCGTCAAGGCCGGGTTCATCGACGACCCCGTCATCTGCGACCTGGTCGAGGACGACCCCGAGGGCGCCGCCCTTCCGGAGGGCAGGCACACGCGCGAACTCATCGAACGCGCCATCCGGGTCAAGGCCGACGTCGTCTCGGGCGACCTCAAGGAGAGTGGCCGCCGCGAGATCCTCAACTACGGCCACACCCTCGGGCACGCCATCGAACGCGCCGAGAACTACACCTTCCGGCACGGTTACGCGGTCTCCATCGGCATGGTCTTCGTCGCCGAACTCGCCCGGCTGGACGGGCGCATCGACGACGAGCTGGTGCGGCGACACCGCTCCGTGCTCACCTCCGTGGGCCTGCCCGTCGCCTACGCCGCCGAGGCCTGGCCGGAGTTGCGCGCGACCATGGCCGTGGACAAGAAGGCCCGTGGCTCCACACTGCGATTCGTGGTCCTGGACGGTCTGGCCCGACCCGCGATCCTGAGCGGACCCGCCCCCGAGCTGCTGGACGAGGCCTACCAGGCGGTCGTGGACGGTTCCTGAGTCCTCGGAAGCCACTAGACTGACCCAAGGCGAGGAGTGCCCGGGTGCCGGTCGGCACAGCCGCTGGCGGCCACGGGAACCACGCCTCGCCCCACTGACCACCGACCGGACCAGCGAGTCCGGTCTCCGACGTGTCACACCCCTGGGAGAGACGACCGAAGTGGCCACGACGAACGACATCAAGAACGGCACGACCCTGCGGCTCGACGGCGGCGTCCTCTGGAACGTCCTGGAGTTCCAGCACGTCAAGCCGGGCAAGGGCGGCGCGTTCGTCCGCACCAAGCTCAAGAACGTCCTCACGGGCAAGATCGTCGACAAGACCTTCAACGCCGGTTCCAAGATCGAGTTCGCCAGCGTCGACCGCCGTGACATGGAGTACCTGTACCACGACGGTGACTCCTTCATCTTCATGGACACCCAGACCTTCGACCAGATCCCGGTCGGCGACGCCGTGGTCGGCGAAGCCAAGGGCTTCCTCCTGGAGAACACCAAGGTCACGGTGGCCACCAACGAGGGCAACCCGCTCTACATCGAGATGCCCGCCGCCGTCGAGCTGGAGATCACCCAGACCGACCCGGGCGTCCAGGGCGACCGCTCCACCGGCGGCACCAAGCCCGCCACCGTCCAGACCGGCGCCACCATCCAGGTGCCCCTGTTCGTCACCACCGGCGAGCGCGTCAAGGTCGACACCCGCACGGGCGACTACCTCGGGCGTGTCAACTGATGAGTGGTGCACGGCGCAAGGCCCGTCGGCGCGCGGTGGAGGTCCTCTACGAGGCCGAGGTGCGCTCCACCTCGGTGGAGGACGTCATCAAGCGTCGCCGAGCCCAGCCCGAACCGCCGATCAACGAGTTCACGGAGCTGCTGGCCCGCTCCGTCGATGAGCGGCGCGACCGGATCGACGCCCTCCTGGACGAGTACGCCATCGGGTGGACCCTGGAGCGCATGCCGGTCGTCGACCGCAACATCCTCCGGATGGGCGCCTACGAGCTCCTGTGGGCCGAGGACATCCCCGACGGTGTGGCGATCGCCGAGGCCGTCGGCGTCGCCAAGGAGCTCTCGACCGACGAGTCGCCCAACTTCATCAGCGGACTCCTGTCCAGGCTGATGGAGAACAAGGCGACGCTCTCGCTCTGAGACCTCGAGCCGAGGCCGGACACTAGCTGATTGAGGGAACGCAGGTGACTGACAGGAGCGGCACGCCCGCGACCGCCGCGAGCGGTTTCGGCGCGGGTGGTCCGACCGGCCCCGGGCGGGCGGCCAACGCGGCCCGCACCGCCGTGGTGTGGGACGCCCTCTCGCGGCTGCTGGACCGTCTCTTCGACGGTGAACCCCTGGAGATCGTCGACGCGGGCGGTGGCACCGGTGGCGCCGCCGTCCCGCTCGCCGAGCTCGGTCACCGCGTGACCGTCGTCGAACCCAGCCCCGACTCCCTGGCAGCCCTGGAGCGCCGCGCCGCCGAGAGCGGTGTCATGGTGCGTGGCGTCCAGGGGGAGACCCAGGACCTGGCCTCGCTCTTCCCGGCCGCCAGCGCCGACCTCGTGCTGGTGCACAACGTGCTGGAGTACGTCGACGACCCCGTCTCCGCGCTGGCCGACGTCGCTGGTGTCACCCGCCCCGGCGGCGCGGTCAGTCTGCTGGTCACCAACGCCGTGGCCGGGGCCCTGCACCGGGTCCTGGCCGGGCACATCACCGAGGCCCGGCACATGCTGGAGGACCCCGACGGCCGCTGGGGCGGGGCCGACCCCGTGCCCCGCCGGTTCACCCGCCAGCAGCTCCTCGACCTGATCGGCCAGTCCGGTCTCACCGGGGAGAGCGTGCGCGGGGTTCGCGTGTTCGCCGACATCCTGCCCGGGCACGCCTGGGAGGGCGACGCCCAGGCCGGACAGCAGCTCGTGGAACTGGAACGGGCCGTCGCCGACCACCCGGAACTGATCGGTGTCGCCACCCAGCTGCACGCCGTCGCCCTGAAGCCCTAGGGCCGGGGCGGGTCGCTGTGGACAGGGCATAACCTGGGCATATGAGCCGACGTCAACTGGAGCGCGGTGCCGCTCTACGGGGTGTGGTCACCTCCGAGGGGATCACGCCCCTGCGGTCCGACTTCCCCTTGGACGGCTCCGGTCCGGACGACGACTGCAACATCCTGCACCTGGACATGGACGCGTTCTTCGCGAGCGTGGAGCAGCTGCGCCACCCCGAGGCGCGCGGCCGCCCGGTGATCGTGGGCGGCACCGGTCCGCGCAGCGTGGTCTCCTCCGCCGACTACATCGCCCGCCGCCACGGTGTGCACTCGGCGATGCCCATGGCCCAGGCGATGCGGCTGTGCCCGGAGGCCCTGGTCTACCCGCCGGACGGGGCCGCCTACCGGGAGGCCTCCGAGGCCGTCATGGACATCCTGGGGTCGGTGACCCCCCTGGTGCAGCCGCTGTCGTTGGACGAGGCCTTCCTGGACGTGTCCGGCGCCCGCCGCCGCCTCGGCGGTCCGGTGCGCATCGCCGCGATGATCCGCGAACGCGTCCGCCGCGAGCAGCGGCTCACCTGTTCGGTCGGGGTGGCCGCCACCCGTTTCGTGGCCAAGCTCGGTTCCACCCACTGCAAGCCCGACGGTCTGTTGCTGGTGCCCACGCAGGAGGTGCACGGCTTCCTGGACCCCCTGCCGATCGGCGCCCTGCCCGGGGTGGGGGACAAGACCGAACGCACGCTCGTCCGGCTGGGACTGCGCACGGTGGGCGCCCTGTCCCGGGCCGACCCCGACATGCTGCGCATGGAACTGGGGGAGAAGGCCGGCATCCGCCTGGCCGCGCTGTCCCGGGGCGAGGACCCCAGCACGGTCGTCCCCGACACCCCGGACAAGAGTGTCGGCGCCGAGGAGACCTTCGCCGAGGACGTGGATGACCCGGGCCTGATCGACCGCGAGCTGTTGCGGCTGTCCGAGAAGGTGGCGCACCGTATGCGCGTCTCGGGGCAGGTGGGGCGCACGGTGAGCGTGAAGCTGCGCCGGGCCGACTTCTCCACCATCACCAGGGCGCGGACCCTCTCCGAGAGCACGGACGTGGCCCGGGAGATCAGCGCGGTGGCGCGTGCGCTCTACGCGGCGTCGGGGCTGAAGGGCACCCCGCTGCGCCTGGTGGGGGTTCGCGTGGAGGGCGTCGCCCCGGTCGAACAGGCGCACCACCAGCTCGCACTGGGGGAGGAGGACTCGGGTTGGCGGGACGTTGAACGGGTTATGGACCGGGTGAAGGCCCGTTTCGGTCCAGGCGCGATACAGTCGGCCGTATTGGCCAAGCGTGACGAAAACGACGTATGATGCGGCAACTTCCGGGGACCTCTGAACGTTCTCAGAGTAGAACCGGAGTAAGGGTAAGAAGAGAGGCATGGAAGCCGGTGTTTCCGATACAGGGCGAGGGTATCGTGGCCGTAGTGGGTCAGGTACACACGCAGCTTTTCTTTCCACCAGGCGCTAGTGCACCGTATTCTGGGCATACCACTGACCAAGAGACTGTTCATCAGTACCCGTCACCCCAACCGGGGACTGCCGTAGGGAGGCACCGTGCCGCTCTCTGAACACGAGCAGCGCATGCTCGACCAGATCGAGCAGGCGCTGTATGCCGAGGACCCGAAGTTCGCGAACACTGTTCGGCAGACGAACCCCGGAGTCCATTACAAGCGCTGGATCATCAAGGCCGTCATCGGCTTCGTACTCGGTATGGCATTGCTGCTCCTGGGGCTGCTGCTGAGTAGCCCGGAATCGTCGATCGCGGTTCCGGTCACCATCAGCGTCCTCGGGTTCATCTTTATGCTCGCCTCCTTCCTGCTGGGCGCCAACGCCTGGCGCAAGGCCGCCGGGGGCGGCGCGGAGGCGATGCTGGCCGAGGCCGAGACGGAGACCAAACACAAGCGCAGGGGCGCCAAACGTCCTGGGATGATGAACCGCTTCGAGGAGCGGTGGCGTCGTCGCCAGGAGGGCGAGGAGTAGCCAGCCCGCTCGGGACGGACACCGGTCCTCCCAGGTGACGGATGCCCAGAACGCTCGCCCGTTCGCATCGGTGGGGCCCACACACGCCAGTCGTGTGTGGGCCCCACCGTCGTGTGTGCCCCGCGCCGTCCCGCCCCTGTGGGCCCTACCGGGTGAGCCCCGGCAGGGGGTGGGGGCCCGACCCGGTCGGTCAGGCGGTGGCGGGAACGGTGTCGGCGGCGACCCGGGGCCGGTGCCACGGGGCCAGGGAACGCGGCAGCAGCAGGGCGCGGCAGCGGTCACCACGGGTGGCCGCGGACCTCGCTCCCTCCCGGGCCGTGGCGAGGTCGGCGGAGAGCTTGGCGCCGTCCAGGTACTGGTCGTCGCCCGGGTCGGGGGCGTAGCGGGCCGCCTCCTCCGCCAAGGCCAGCCGCCACACGGCGGCGTGCGCCTCCGAGGGCAGCAGGGCCCCGCTCGGGCGGACGGCGCCCAACCGGGCGGCGGTCGCCCGGGGGCTCTCGGTGAGCGTCCACTCCACACCCAGGTCCAGGCAGGTGTCCCGCAGCTCCAGCCACGCGGCGTGCGCGGCGGCGGTCCCGCCCGAGGCCACAGCGGCCCGGCGCGACCAGCGGATCACGGACCGCACCAGGGCGGGTCCGGCCAACAGCAGCAGCCCGCCGAGCAGACCCGCCACCACCGGCCACCAGGGAGCGGCGCCGGAACCCGCGCCCCCCTCCGGGGTGGTCGCGGCGGAGTCCGCGGGCTCCTCGTCCTCCTCCGGGGTCGGGTTGGCGTCGGAGGGACCGGCGGAGGGTTCGTCCTCGGGGGTCGGGCTGGGCTCGGGGGTGTTCGAGTCGCTGGGTTCGGGGTCGGGCTGGAGCTCGGACGCACCGTCGCCACCGGCGTACTCGGGAACCGAGGCCGTGCCCTGACCCTGGGAGGAGGCGGGGGTGGGCTCGAAACGCAGCCATCCCACACCCTCGAAGTACAGCTCGGGCCAGGCGTGCGCGTCACCGACCGAAACCGACCAGCTTCCGTCGCCGTCCCGCTGGCCCGCCGTGTAACCCACCGCGACCCGGGCGGGGACGCCTGCCTGGCGGGCCATGACGGCCATCGCCCCCGCGAACTGCTCGCAGTACCCGATCCGGTCATTCAGGAGGAAGTGGGACAGCGGGTCGGCGCCGTTCGGGATCGCGGGCGGGCTGAGGTCGTAGGTGAAGTTTCCGCCGGTGAAGAACCCCTGGAGGGCGACGGCCCGCTCGTAGTCGGAGTCCGCGTCCTCGGTCAGGGAGTCGGTGAGCTCCTGGACGCGTGCGTCGATGCCGTCGGGGAGGTCGAGGTGGTCGTCGGTCAGGGTGACCGGGGGCCCGGCGTCAGCCAGGGCCTCCGCCTCCGGGCGGTACTCGGAGGACACCACGGTGAAGTCGAACCCGGTCGAGGGGGTGTCGGTCGTGAAGACCATCAGCGTGGCGGGGTCCACATACCAGTCGCCGGACACGTCCACGGAGCGCGGCGGGTAGGGCAGGGGAAGGAACTCCATGCGGGGTGCGTCGGAGGTCAGCGCCACCTGGGTGGTGACGGCCGTCCCGGAGTCACGGCTCCAGCCCGTGGGCAGGGGGAGGGTGCCCCCGAGCGCGGAGTCACGCCCGGTGCGGACCGGTGACATCGTCCAGTTCTCGCCGCCGAACTCGTCCAGGACGTAGGTGCGCAGGTATTCGGGCTCCTCGGCGTCACTGCGGTAGGTCAACACCGTGCGGTCGGAGGAGGCCGCCAGGTCTCGGCGGAGCGAGACCAGCGGGTGGGTGGTGGTCACGGTGCCGGTGGAGCCGAACTCGGCGCCGTCGGCGATCGTGCGGAAGGCGTCGGTGCGCAGCGACGGCACCATCAACGGGAGGGACAGGGCCAGGAGGATCGCGACGGAAGCGGCGACGACCACGGTGCCCAGCTGGGCGGCGCCCGCCACGAACCGGCTGCCGGGGGTGTGCCCGTCCGGGACCCGGACCCCCCACTCACGTCCGCGGACCCACATGTCCGTGGCCAACAGGGTCACGTAACCCGCCGCGCAGACAGCGGCCTGCGCCCAGGTCAGACCGGCGCCGTCCACGGCCAACGGCACCACGATCAGCGCGAGGAGCAGCCCGCCCACCATGCCCGGGCAGCGGGCGGTCACCGCGAGGAAGTCCGCCGTCATCGTGAACACCAGGAACGTCAGCGCGATGATCAGCTGGAGCCCGGTGGTGGTGGGAACCGGGGGAGTGCTGGTGTTGATGCCGTTGACGCCCTGCTCGAACAGCACCCAGGTCTGCTCGAAGGTGGCCGCCGTCGGCACGACACCGAGGAATCCGGTGCCGGGGGTGAGCATCGGTGTGAACAGCAGCGCCGCCACCAGCAGCTGGAGGAACGGCACCGGGATCGAGGTGCGGCCGGTGAGGCGGTACAGGGCGGACACCAGGGTCACCGCGACCATGAGGACGACGGCGGGCCCCCACCAGCCGCCGCCACGGATGAGCCCGCCGAGCAGCGGCAGCGCCGCCAGCATCGAGACCAGGGCGGCCAGGGGCATCAGTGTTCGCAACAGTCTCAACGGGACCCCTCCCAGGGGACACGGGTGCCTGCCGGGGCCAGCGGCGTCTCACTGGTGAGGCTGCCTCCGGAGGCTACGGGGGACATGGGGGAGACCCCGGAACCGGGGGTGATCGCCCGCCCCCACAGAGGGGGGAGATCGGCGGGGTCGGCGACAGGAAGCACCCGCCAGCCGTTGGCGGCCAGCAGCTCGGCGGTGCGCCGAGTGTGCTCGGGGTCGGTCCACGCGGCCCGCGTGCACAGCACCGCCACGTGGAGCCCGGAGCCGCGCACCCGGGACAGCGCCGCCGCGTCCTCGGGCGACAACGCACCCAGGACGGCCACCACCAGGCTGGACGAGGAACCCCGCGCGCCCTCCAGGGTGCTGATCCCTCCGTACAGGCTGTCCGCCTCGGAGGCCTCCACCGTGGCCAGCCCGTCCAGCACACCGGAGGTGTTCCCGGTGTGCAGTTGGCCCCGCTCGGTGTGCAGACGCAGTTCGTGCCCGCTGTCCAGGAGGTTCACCGCCACGGAGGCGGCCACGCTGACCGCCGTCTCCAGTGAGTCCCGGACACCCTCACCGTCGTGCGCCTCGAACCTCGTGTCCAGGAGCAGGGTGCTGTGCTCCCGCCAGTGCTGTTCGTCCCGGCGCACCATGAGCTCGCCGTGCTTGGCGGTGGAACGCCAGTGCACCCGGCGCATCTCGTCGCCGTAGCGGTACTCGCGCGGGATGGGGTCCTGCTCCCCCGCACCGGCCACCGAACGCCGCGGGGAGTTCTCCCCCTGGGAACCATCGGAGACACCGAGTGTGGAGAGCGGGACCACGGGCGGGGTGACCAGCAGCGGAGTGGGCGCGCCGACCTGGCGGGTCACCCGGACGCAGCCCAGCGGGTCCACCACGCTCACCTGCAGCGGGCCGATCGGATAGCGGCCACGCACCTCCGGGCGCACCAGGTAGGTGACGTCCCGGACCGCCCTCGCGGCCAGGAACCCCACCGTGTAGCGGGGCTCGTACCCGAGCCGGACGGGCAGGGCGTCCTCGATCCGCACCCAGACCACCGGCCACGCGGTGGAGACGTTGCCGATCCGCACCAGGACCCGGGTGTCGGTTCCGGCGGGGATCCGGTTCGGTTGCAGCGCCCGGCTCTGCACCACCCGACCGGTCGCGCCCAGGATCGTCAGCGCGGAGATCGGGGGCACCAGGAGAAGGAAGAAGCCCACGCCCGTGAGTTCCCGCTGACCGATGACGAAACCGCACACGAGAGCGACGACACCGAAGAACAACATCAGACCACCGCGTGCGGTGAGGGTACGTTGCGGGCGCATGGTCCGTCTTTCGGGAGTCAGGGGGCAGAGGGTCAGCGGGGGCCGGGCACGGGCAGCCGGGAGACCAGCTTGGCGACGATCTGCTCGGCGCTGAGCCGCTCCATCTGGGCCTCGGGACCGGGCAGCAACCGGTGGGCGAGGACGGGGACGGCCAGGGCCTGGACGTCGTCCGGGACGACGTAGTGGCGCCCCTCCAGGGCGGCGTGCGCCCGCGCGGCGCGGACCAGGTGCAGGGTGGCGCGGGGAGAGGCGCCCAGCCTGAGTTCGGGGGCGGTCCGGGTCGAGTTGACCAGGTCCACGACGTAGCGGCGCATGCCCGGTGCCATGTGCACGTTGTGCACGCGGTCCACCAGGGAGCGGATCTCCTCGGCGTTGGTGACCGGCTCCATACGGTCCAGCGGCGAGCGGGTGCTGTGGCTGTCGATCATGTCCAGCTCGGCCTGGGGTGAGGGGTAACCCACCGAGACCCGGGCCATGAAGCGGTCCCGCTGCGCCTCGGGCAGCGCGTAGGTGCCCTCCATGTCGGCCGGGTTCTGCGTGGCCACGACCATGAACGGCCGCTCCAGGGCCCGCGTCTGGCCGTCCACGCTGACCTGGCGCTCCTCCATGCACTCCAGGAGCGCCGACTGCGTCTTCGGCGAGGCACGGTTGATCTCGTCGCCGAGCACGATGTTGGCGAAGACCGGCCCGGGGTTGAACTCGAACTCGTTGCGGTCCTGGTGGTAGACGCTCACACCGGTGATGTCGCTGGGGAGCAGGTCCGGGGTGAACTGGACGCGCTGCACCGAGCAGTCGACGGCCCGGCCCAGGGCCTTGGCCATCATCGTCTTGCCGACGCCCGGAACGTCCTCGACGAGGAGGTGTCCCTCAGCGAGAAGGACGGTCAGCGCGATGCGCAACACGTCGGGCTTGCCCTCGATGACCGTCTCGATCGCGCCACGGACGCGTTCGGCGACGGCGACAACGGCACCGACGTCTCCCCGGACGTCGCCCCCGTGACCGTCTTGCTGTGTGCCGAGTGACACGAGAACCCTCTCGCTCGGTGTGTCTGCGTGTATCGCTCCGAGGCTAGGGCCAATCAGATCCCTTGCAAACCAAAATGCCGGAATCGGCCGCCGAGGGGTTGACCCGGGGACGGAGGTGGTGCGCGACGCACGCGGGCGTCATGGTGCCCCACTCGCCCACCGTTCCAACCCCACCATTCTGACCTGCGCATTTGTCGATTCTTCAGCGTCTGAATGCGGATTGAAGCTGTTGACGGTGGGGAAGAGTGGAGTAAGGTGGAGCAGCGTGGAGAGGGTGAATTCTCCGCATAGGGGTGAGGGGGTGAGTGTGTGTTCCTCGGCACCCACACACCTCGCCTCGATCAGAAGGGACGGCTGTTCCTTCCCGCGAAGTACCGCGACGAACTGTCGGGGGGTCTGGTGATCACGAAGGGCCAGGAGCGCTGTCTCTACGTCTTTCCGGCGGACGAGTTCCGCCGCGTCACCGACGTCCTGCGCTCCGCACCGGTCACCGCCAAGGCGGTCCGCGACTACAGCCGCGTCCTCTTCGCCAGCGCGTCCGACGAGTCCTGCGACAAGCAGGGCAGGATCACGATCCCGTCGAAGCTGCGCGCCTACGCGGGCCTGGACCGCGAGTGCGTCGTCATCGGGGCCAACACACGCCTGGAGATCTGGGACGCCGCCGCGTGGTCGGAGTACGAGACCGAGCAGGAGCAGGCGTTCTCGCAACTCTCAGAGGAGGTGCTGCCCGGGGTGCTGTGACGGCGGGGCGGTCGCTGGAACGCCTCGATCCACCAGCACACAGTCCATGCAACGCCGGGACCGGTGGCGGTCTCCGGAGACGGTCACACGAGCTGGCGCGACTTCCCCGGTGCCAGGTCGTGAGCGTTCGCCCGCCGAAAGGTGGACAATAGCGGCCGTGTCCGGAGGCCCCGCCGGTTACTTCGGAGGGGCCACGCGAAGGACACCGTGGAGCGCGCCCAGTGCGCTGCACGGACCCAGGGGGAGATCGCGACAGCGTGGAGGAACAGCAGCGCATGGGGGACAACCGGCAGGACGGGCGGCCCGAAGGGGACCGCTCGACGGACCACGGGGCCGACGACATCGCGGCCCGGATCCAGGCGGCCAGAGCGGGGATCGATCCCCTGCACGTGCCGGTGATGCTCGACCGGATCGTGGAACTGCTCGCACCGGCGCTCAGCAGGCCCGGGGCGGTGTTCGTCGACGGCACCCTCGGGCTGGGCGGACACTCCGAGGCGCTGCTCAAGGCCTGTCCCACCATGAGACTGGTCGGTGTGGACCGGGACACCACCGCCCTGGAACGCAGCGCCAAACGCCTCGCACCCTACGCGGACCGCACCCACTTCGTCCACGCCGTCTACTCCGAGATCCCGCGCGCCCTCGACGAGGCCGGGGCCAAGCACGCGGACGCGGTCCTGCTCGACCTCGGCGTCTCCTCACCGCAGCTGGACGAGACCGAACGCGGCTTCGCGTACGCCCACGACGCGCCCCTCGACATGCGCATGGACGGTACCCAGGCACTCACCGCCGCCGAGGTCGTCAACGACTACTCCGTCGCCGAGCTCACGCGGGTCCTGCGCACCTACGGCGAGGAGCGCTTCGCCTCCCGCGTGGCCCGGGCGATCGAACGCCGCCGCGCCCAGGGACGCATCGACTCCACCAGGGAACTGGCCGAACTAGTGCGCGAGGCCATCCCCGCCGCCACCCGCCGCACCGGCGGCCATCCCGCCAAACGCACCTTCCAGGGCCTGCGCATCGAGGTCAACGCCGAGCTCTCCATCCTCAAGGAGACCCTGCCCGCCGCGATCTCCCGCCTGGACGTGGGCGGCCGCATCGCGGTGCTGTCCTACCACTCGCTGGAAGACCGGATGACCAAGAGGGCCCTCGCCGCTCTGGCCACCGACACCACACCCGCCGACCTTCCGGTCCCCCTCCCGGACCGCCAACCGGAACTCCGGCTCCTCACCAGGGGCTCGGAACTCCCCACGGACGAAGAGAACGAACGCAACCCGCGCGCACAGTCGGCACGCCTCCGGGCGGCCGAACGTGTGCGCTGGCCGTCGCGGCAGTAGGGAGACCAGATGGGCACGAAGACGGACACACGCCGCACCACCAAGGGGCGCGCGACGACCACCAGGCGCACCGGGGCCACCAGGCGTCCACCGGCGCCCAAACGTCCGGCGCGGCCTGCGGCGACCACACGTACAGGCGGTATCGGACCCGCGCCGAAGATCCCGTTCGTCCTGCTCATCCTGTGCCTTCTCGGCGGTGCGCTGGTGTCACTCCTGGTGCTGCGCAGCGTCGTCGCCCAGGAGGCGTACACGATCACCAGTCTCCAGTCGGAGAACCGGGAGATGTCGTACGTGGAACAGCAGCTGGAGAAGTCGGTGGCCCACATGGAGACCTCCGAGCGCATCGCCAGGGAGGCCGAGGAGATGGGGATGGAGCAGGGGGACGCTCCGCTCTTCCTCGACCTGGACAGCGGTGAGATCAGCGGCAGCGGTACGGACACCGGGAACGTTGGGAGCGGAGAGTGAGCACCCCCCGGGACCGCCGCCCCCGTGACCCCCGTGGACCCGGAGCGGCGGGACGCTCCGGGTCCCGGCCCAGCAAGCGTCCGCAGCGGGAGGCCCGCCGCCCCGCCAGCGGCGCCCGCGCGAGTTCCGGAGCGAACCGGAGTGGTTCCGCGCGTGAGACGCGCAGGGGCGGTGAACGGCCACGGCGCAGGAGCCCTGCCCCACCGCCCCCGCCGCCGCTCCTGCGGCGCACCTTCAGGCAGGGCGATCCGAACAAGCGCATCAGGATCGGCGGGGCCATCATCGTGGTGATCCTCCTCCTGTTCGCGGGCAGGCTCACCCAGATCCAGGGGGTGGAGGCCGAGAGGTACGCCGAGGCCGCCGCCAACCTGCGACTCCAGACCATCGACATTCCCACCCTGCGCGGACAGATCACCGACGCCGGGGGGAACCCGTTCGCGCTGTCAGCCGAGGTGCGCACCGTCTTCGTCGACCCCGAGGAGGTCAAGGAGGAGGAGCGCGACCAGCTCGTGGACGAACTGGTCACCCGCTTCGATCTGGAGCAGGAGGAGGTCGCGGTCAAGGTCGACGCCGCGCCCAGCCGGTACCAGGTGGTGGCCACGATGGTGTCGCCGGAGGACTGGCAGGAGATGCGCGACCTCGGCCTGGCCGGTGTGGGGGCCGAGGTGGACTACGAACGCGTCTACCCGGATGAGACCGGCGCCGCAGACCTGGTCGGGTTCGTCGGCTCGGAGGGGCACGGACTCGAGGGCCTGGAGGGCTACCTGGACTCGACGCTCGCCGGTGAGGCCGGCAAGCGGCAGGTCGAGGTGGGTAACGACGGGACCCAGATCCCCATGGCGGGCGGTCTGGTGCGCGAGCCCGAGCCCGGTCAGGACGTGCGCCTGACCCTGGACCGGGACCTCCAGTGGTTCGTCCAGCAGGCCCTGGCCGAGCGGGTGGAGGAGTTGGACGCCGAGGGCGGGAGCGCCATCGTCACCAACACCGACCAGGAGATCCTCGCGATGGCGGACTACCCGTCCTACTCGCAGAACGACATCTCCGCCACCGGGCCCGAGGAGTGGTCCAACGGAGCCGTCGCAGAGACCTTCGAGCCGGGCAGTACCAACAAGGTGATCACGGTCGCCGCCGCGCTCGAGGAGGAGCTGACCACACCGGAGACGGTGTACACGGTGCCGTACACCCTCCAGTACTACGACCAGACCTTCCGTAACTCCACCAACAACGGCACCCAGCGACTGACCGTCAACGGCATCATGGCGCAGTCCAGCAACGTGGGCACCATCAAGATCGCTGACCAGGTCAAGGCCGGGGTGCTGCACACCTACATGAATGACTTCGGACTGGGGCAACCCACCGGCCTCGCCCTGCCGGGGGAGGAGTCCGGGGTGCTCACCGACCCCGACGACTGGTGGGGGACCCAGCTGCCGTCGGTGTCCATCGGTCACGGCCTGTCGGTGAACGCGACCCAGATGGCCTCGGTCTACGGCACCATCGCCAACGGCGGTGTCCGCGTCGAGCCCCGGCTCATCGCGGGAACCGTCGACACCGACGGGGAGTTCACCCCCGCGGAGGAGCCGGAGAAGACCAGGGTCGTCAGCAAGGAGACCGCCGACCAGCTCGCCCTGATGCTCGAAGCGGTCACCAGTGACGAGGGAACCGCGCCCCAGGCCCGCATCGACGGCTACCGAGTAGCGGGCAAGACCGGTACCGCCAACCGGATCAACCCGGAGACCGGCGGTTACGACGGCGGTGGCTACACGGCGACCTTCGCGGGCTTCGCCCCCGCCGACGATCCCGAACTCATCGTCCAGGTGGTCCTGCACAACCCGCAGGAGACCTACTACGGCGGCGAGGCCGCAGGACCGGTGTTCAACGACATCATGTCCTTCGCCCTCAAGACCATGAAGGTCCCACCGACGGACACCGAGCCCCCGGCCATCCGCCTCTTCGAAGAAGAAGAGGACCGCTGACCACCTGGCGGGAGTCGCATCCCTGCGGCTCCCGCCACCCCGGTGGACGGATACTGCGGCCCATCCCCGCCCGCGCGGGGGCAGCCGTGCTTGGAGCTGCCGCTCGATCCACGCTTCGAGATCATCCCGGCGCGTGCAGGGAGCAGTGGGCCGCGAGCCCGATCGAGCACCGGTAGCCGGGGCCATCCCCGCGTGCGCGGGGAGCAGAGGATGTAGGCCCGCCACGTCTCGACCTTGGCGGGTCCATCCCCGCGTGCGCGGGGAGCAGACGCCCAGCCGGTCACGGCCCGGCGACTCGTGGGGTCCATCCCCGCGTGCGCGGGGAGCAGGAGAAGAGCGCGCTTGAGGTGCTGGGGGAGGCGGGTCCATCCCCGCGTGTGCGGGGAGCAGCACCTCACATGGAGGGACATCGCTGCCGCGTCGGGTCCATCCCCGCGTGCGCGGGGAGCAGACTTTTTCACCTGGGAACTTACCGGTGGCAAGTGCTCGTTTTTCCAACTTGTTGAGAAACAGACAAAACCGGCATCCGCCTTCGTTGTTGCTGTCACGGGCGAGCCTATAGGCGATGGGTTCCTCCTCGCCTGCGCTGACCGGGATGCGTGTCGCGGCTGGTCACGCTTCCCGACGAAAGAGCGGCAGCGAAGGAGGGTGCGGGGTCAGGGCTGGTGTTCATCGTTTCGCGTGTTGTGGTGGCTGGGGTGGTGGGCGCAAAAGCGGCAGCGAAGGAGGGTAGGTCTTCCGGCCTGTGCCGATCGGTGCTCGTGTCGCGGCTGGTTACTGTGGCGAACGAAAAGGCGGCAGCGAGGGAAGCAGCACCCCAGGCCTGCGCCCAAAGGTGCCCCGTGTCGCGGCTGGTTACCGTCTGGGACGAATTACATAACACACCCGGGCAGCTTTCGCGGGTTATCCACAAGCCCTTTCCCAGGAGAAAGAAACCTGGCATTCCAGGTCGCATTCCCTCTTGCCTTCTATTCCTTTTTCTTCTATTCGCGCATACAATGGAAGCATGACCTTCTCCTTCGCGCACCACACAGTTATGGCGGGACACTCTCCCGCTGTGACCGCGATGCGCCACGCGAGGGAACAGGTCACCCACGCTCTGGCTGAGGTACCTCCGGCTGGTGCGGTGGCGGGGGTGCTGGACGAGATCTGCCACCTGTGGCAGGACATGGACCAGGCCACACTCGCCATCCTGTTGCGCCTGGCCCAAATCCAGGCCACCGGTAACCTCCTCGAAGTCGGCGGACAACGCACCCTGGCCGGATGGATCACCCAAGCCCTGGGCACCAGCCCGGCCCAGGCCCGCTCCCTGGCCTGCCTGGCCCAAGCCCTCTTCAACGAAAAACTCCCCCACACCCGCACAGCCCTGGACGCCGGGGTGCTTTCCCTGGGCGAAGCCGCTGCGACCGCGAAAGCAGTGGAAGCAGCCACCACCACCCGAGACAAGAACCAATTCCCGGACGCGGATGAGTTTCGGGTGTTGATGGATTCCGGGCTCATGGCCGCCAAAGCCGACCAGCCGACCCTGTCCGCCGCCCAACTCACCCAACTCGGCAAGCGCATCTCCACCCAACTCCACCCCACCCTGGTCCAGGACGAGTACAAGAAAGCCTTCGACGCCCGCCGCCTGGACGTGGTGCGCAGCTTCGAGGGCTCCTTCTACCTCCAGGCCTGGGGCCCGGAAGTGGACGCCGAACTTTTGGAGAAAGCCGTGGGGGCCTTCACCAAACCCCCCAACCCCACCGGGCCGGAGCAGTCCAAGGCGGAGCGTTCCTACGACGCGTTCATGCACCTGGTCAAGACCGCGCTGGGCCACCAGGGGTGCACCAAACCCCCCGGCCCGCTCGCGATGATCAACGTGACCGTCCCCCTGGACGTCTACACCGGCCAGTCCAGTGACACCAGTACGGCCGCTGCGACGCAGGACGGGATGGTGCTGGCCATGGAAGCCGTGCACGCCATGGCGCCGGGCAGTGTGTTGCGGCGGGTGATCACCGACCCCGCCAGTGGCAAGCCCCTGGACGTGGGACGCGGGATGCGCAACGCCCCCGAACAGATCCGTACCGTGGCCCACTACGGGCGCACCACTTGCGCCTGGCCCCAAGGATGCGACGTCCCGATCAGCGCCACCGAAGCGGACCACATCACCAGCTACTCCCAGGGCGGGCACACCAGCGCCGGAAACATTCAGCCGCTGTGCTCCACCCACAACCGCCTCAAGTGGAGGCGGGAGAACAACCCCCACCGGGCCGCGTGGAAAGGCCGCCCCACCCACCGGCCCCCAGACC